>NZ_JAGYFZ010000027.1:0-66986 GCF_019946675.1 Pseudomonas sp. BF-B-15 | reverse complement strand
CCCCAACCCCACCCCCAAAAACTAATAAACGTTACTTGTACCGAGGAGACGCGAGGGAATCCTCGGAAATTTTTGAGACTGGATTTGAGCCGTTGGGAGACAGTATTGATCTTTACTTGCACGCACGCGACAACCGAAGCCCTCCCAGTTTTTTTGTCAGCACCACTACCTCTGAAAAGGAGGCTATAAAATTTGCCACTGGTTACGGATTTGAAGATGGTTTTGTGTACGTAATAAAAAACATCAAAGGGATAGATGTGAACAAAAAGCTAGGTTTGCTCTCGCCTCATAAAGGTGAGGCTGAAATTGCCATGCCTGGTGGAGTCGATAGCAAATACATCCTCGGCGTTACCCCCGTGCACGCTGATGGTACCTACAAAGGTTACTCAACTCCCAACCCAAACAGAAAGCTGCCATGAAAATAATAGAAATAACCACCGATACTCAGGGCACCATTAATAAGGTAGTGATCGAATGCGACCGACGAATTCGCACATTAACTTTAGTTTTGGAAAGCGGCTTAAGAAAAACATACTCAGGCTCTGATCTGTATGTTTGCTTTGGGATGTTGCGAGCGGACTACCCGGAAACAAAGTTTTTATGCAAGGGCGCCAAACTCAACGTGCACCCATCCAGCATGTCTTCGCAAATGTCTGCAGGAGTAGTAGCGTATGAGCTTCAATTGGGTAAACCAGCCGGGCCCGACGACTTGGTCAATATTTTTGATTATGAAGTAGCCGACATTACAAATGACGTTGAACAACAACGTGATTTTTACAAGCGCTGGATTGAGTCTTTTGCTGGGTAAACTCCTGGCGCGCCTTTACAGGTTCTACCAGTTTGACTCGCGTACTAGCATGGGGTGCTAGGGGTGTCATCGACATCAGTATCTTTCGGGTCAAAAGCACCTCTCAGGGGCATTGAAAACAACACCTGAAGTTTTGATGACACCGCCACGGAAACCGTTCGATCGAAGGGACAATCGGTTGAGCGGCAACGTTCCGGTGTCACGCTCGCAAAAATGAAAAACCCGGCACCAGGCCGGGTTTTGCTGTCACTGATCGTCGAATCAGTGGTGTTTGTTCTTGTGCTTATGCTTGTGTTTGTGACCGTTGCCGGAATGGGAATCGCCGCTGTCAGTACCCAGGTTGTTGCCCAGCGCACCACCCGCTGCGCCGCCGAGGCCTGCGCCAATGGTCGAACCGGTCTTGCCGCCAATGCTGTTACCAATCACCGAGCCGCCCGCCGAGCCCAAACCACCACCGATCGCTGCTTCAGTGCGACTGCCTTTAGGTGCACCAACAGCGCTACCCGCCGCGCCGCCTACACCTGCGCCAATCGCGGCACCGGTGCTGCCGCCCATTTGCTGACCCACAACGTTACCCAATGCACCGCCGATACCACCGCCAACAGCAGCGGTGCCATCACCGGCAGCCATCGCACCTTGAGCAACCAAAAGTCCCAGAAACAATGTGGACAATGTCAAACGCATGATATGAACCTCTAATTCCGCATCGGGAGAAAAGAATTCGCTGCGGATGGGCGGAGTCTAGCACCTGTCCCCACTGAATCCGGCCAGCGATGACCGTTGGACAGCTAAAGATGCAAAAGCTGCGAAAGAGAAACAGCCAGATACAAAAAGCCCGGCATCAAGCCGGGCTTTTTGAGCGGATCGATCAGGATCAGTGGCCCTTGTGGCCCTTGCCCAGATTGCTGCCCACGCCGCCGCCCAAAGCACCGCCCAGGCCTGCGCCGATGGTCGAACCGGTCTTGCCGCCCAGGCTGTTGCCGATTATCGAGCCGCCCGCAGCACCCACGCCGCCGCCGATGGCCGCTTTGGTGCGGCTGCCTTTGCGTGCTCCAACAGCACTGCCCGCGGCGCCCGCGACACCAGCACCAATTGCAGCGCCAGTGCTGCCACCCATGCTTTGGCCGACCACATTACCCAGCGCGCCACCCAGACCGCCACCCAGTGCGGCAGTGCCGTCGCCAGCAGCCATTGCACCTTGAGCAACCAAAAGGCCCAGAACCAGAGCGGGCAGTGTTAAACGCATGACAAGAACCTCAAAAAATAGGGGGAAATCAAAAAGGGTCGAGATTGAATGCTTTAGCGGCGAGAAAGTCCAGACACACAGCCCCAACCTCACCATCGGCGACGGTTGGACAGCTTTTATGGAAAAGGTTTTATGACAGACAAAAAAAAGCCCGCTGGGGAGACGGGCCAGGTGTTGCTTTCTAACGGATGAGTTGAGATTACGTAAGGCCTTGTGAAAACTTTGTGAAAACCCAGGCCGAAAAACACACGCCGCCAAAAAGGTTGCAGGCATAAAAAACCCCGCTCAATGACGGGGTCTGGAGAGGATGGATTACTTCCTGACGGGTGCCGCAACCTTGGGTAAAAATTTCGCCTTCGGCCCTTGGGGCACCTGGGATTTCATTTTGCCAAGCTTGACCTGATCGTCACCGTAAGCCACCACATAGTCTGTCTGGCCACACCGCACGCTATTGTTGATTGGAAATTCAGCACCGTCGTCTTCGATATACGGATCAGCCATCTTTTCGCCCCTTTCAAAAGCGGGATCGATACCGGCAAGCCCTTTTGCCTGAAACATATCGACCACCAAGCTTTTGAGACTAGCCGGTCATTACCGGACTTGTAATTCAGATTCCCCAACACCCGACGAATGGCCCGCACGGCTTCCTACAAAACAAATACATGAACCGTTACCTGAATCACCTCAGTTTGACGGCCGTCCCGGTCACAAATACCACCACCATGCCGCCCTTGCCGGCCGGCATGCTGATCTCATAATCGAGCCCCACCACCGCATCGGCCTGCAGTGCCCGCGCCCGCTCCTTGATCTCGTCGGTGGCCTGAATCCGCGCCTCCTTCAATGCACGCTCCAATGTTTGAGAGCGCCCGCCGAAAAAATCCCGCATCCCGGCGAACATGTCGCGGATAACGTTGACCCCCTGCACCGACTCGGCGCTGACGATGTCGAGGTAAGCGGTGATCTGGCGGCCTTCGATGGCGTGGGTGGTGGTGGTGATCATGGGCATTCCTTCTTCATAAATAGTCACTCAAGGCCTGAAACCTCAATTATTGATACACAAAGAGATCCTCTGAAGAGTCCACCTCTCCCCACTCTCCAGTGTATGCAACGGCGTGTATCGGGACCCGCCCCGCGTCAATGACCTGTTGAAGCGTGTTCGTCATATGCACCTTGTCTCTTTGTTCCGGGGTCAAGGCCTGGCGAAGCCGGACGACCTCTGCCCACCCCTCAGGCGTGAAGCGTAGAAGCCCCATGTATTGGCCCTGAACATCATCGACTGAAGTCGGTTTGTTGCCGATTTCGGTCAAGGTGCCGGTGGAGGCAAGGCGGAACGTTTCGGCATCCAGTAACGGATCACCAAAGCGCTGTGTCCAGAGCGCCAGCCAGTTCGGGTCGTAGGTGACGGCCAGGGAAGCCTTGCATGTCATTAACGACTGGACTGCTGCGGGGCTGTAAAAAATGTCGGAGTAACTCACGATGCACGGAGCATCCTGCAACCAGGCTTCAGCACACGCCAATGAGGAGACCATGTTGGTGTGCGCCCAGCGAGGATTATGGAACTCGATCAGCCCTTGGTCTGCCAACACCTCGCGCTTGTAGCCGGTCACGATGGCTATCTCGCTAATGCCTGCACCGCGCAGCGCCAAAAGTTGCCACTCCAGCAGTGTCTTGCCACGCAATTCGACCATGCATTTCGGACGTTCATCCGTGAGACTTTTCATGCGGCTGCCACGTCCGGCAGCCAGAATAATGGCTTTCACAACAGTCCTACCTCATGAAATGTCTTTATTAACCGAACAATTGCTTCAGTCGATGAACGTCGTGCGCAGCCCAGACGTCCTCTCGCTCCGGGTGCCACATCCAGCCCTCCCAAGGGAGGTTGCGGTGCCGGATGGCTTCGATTTCCCCATCCCCACTGCACGCCAGGACCTCAAAACCTTCAGGGCAAGCGGCAAGCGAAAAACCGTGATAACTGTTCACCTCGGCAACGATTTTTCCTGACAGTTCATGCCGGGTTCGCACATGACCGTTCACCGCTTTCAGCTCGCCGCCCGACCAGTGCGCAATCATCTGCATGCCCCGGCAAATTCCAAGTACGGGCAGGCGCAGGGATCGTGCATGGGCAAGCAATCTGCCTTCAGTCAGGTCGCGCGCCGGACACTGGCCGATGTCATTTCCCCCCGAAAGCACGATGGCTTGTGGCGATACCGTGTGCAGCCAGTCATGCAGGGCGTCCTGAGCCAGCCGTCCGTCAGCGGTTTGCAGACACAACCCGTTGGGTACCGGCACCGGCAAAAAGCCGGCTTCCAGTAGAAAGCTGATCAGACGCTGGTCTATTGCATCGCGGCTTTCACCACGCTCGGGAAATACGTCCACACGCTGGCTGAGGGCAACGACTTTCATGCCAGCATCTCCACGCAGCGCCCCGGGCAATCCAGGTGCAAGCGTTGAGCCGCCGACCAGCGCCGATAGAGGACTTCGCCGGCACCGATCACTGCCGGCAAGCCAAGTTCTCCTGCACGAATCGCCATATGCGAGTTCGCGCCGCCCCAAGCCGTAATCAGCCCGGCAATCGGGTAGGCAAACAACCAGTCGAACCCGGGGTCCGCGTTGGGAATGCAGACAATCGCGCCGGCGAGTATTTCTCGGTCGTCACTGCCCACCACGGGGGCAGTCACCTGCTTCTGGGTGATGAAGTTGGGGGCTGTTTCCGGCCATTCGAAAGACCAGACATCCTCAGGCCGGGTGATCACCGGCGGTAACGATACCTTTAGTGTCTCTGCGTGGCGGGCCTTGCCCTGCTCAATGCTGCGCAACAGCACATCGCTCGTGTTGGCTGCCGCAACGTGCAGTTCCTTGAAGACACTGATGTCGCAATAGGCCATGTCTTCACGACTGATGCCGTGCTGCGCCCCCACTTGCGCGATCAATGCCAGGGCATCCGAGAGATTGCGGGTGAAGTGGAACTTCGCCAGCTCGCGCAGTTCGATTCCTGCTTGCATGAAGTCCAGCAAGCCGACAGGGTCGGGCTGCAAGCCGTGTGACTCCAGTTGCTTCACGATTTCGCGCATTTGTGGAAGGGTCAGCGAAAACGGTTGCACGGGCTCCGGGACGGACGGGCGCTGAGTCCAGTCAAAGTAAAGTTCCGGCGCTTCATCGTAGCGAGGTGAAAGGATGTCGTAGGTGCCCGGGCGCAAGTGGCCGTAGCGCGCGAGGAACGTCGCCTTGTCCAATGTCGCGCGGTCACGCGCCAACTGGCCGCTGACAGTCGACACCCCCCCCATGAAACAATCGTAGTCAGCCTGCGAGAGCACGCCCACCGTCATCAGGGATTTGAGCATCTGCACCGCGACGAAGCCGGCGCGGGCCAGACCGGCGAATGGCAGGGTCCCGTAGCGCTTGGCATCCTCCAACAGCCAGTAAATCCGCTCCAGAGGGTCGGCGTTGGAGGCCAGCAATGCCTCACGTCGCGCATTCAGCGTATCGAGTTTGTTGGCATCTGCGCGCCACAAGCCATCCTTGGGATGGACGATCCGGTTGGTCAACTTGCGCAAACTGCTGCTGATGGCCTCCAGCTCATGCTCCAGGAAACCGGCACTGGCCAGGCGCTCCAGTCGCTGCGACAAATCCAGTGTGTAGCACGAGAACACAATCTCGAACTCCACTTTGTCGTGCAGCGTCGGCTCGGACAGCAGCCGATCGATATAGTGGTCGACCAGACGCCCCGCCAACCCCTCATCCAGGTCTGCCGGGATGAACGAGTTGAAAGACAATCGAACATCGATGTACGGCAGCCCGAAAAAATGCGGCATCAGCGGAAAGCTGCGCAAGTTGCGGTAGCCGTAATTATGGCGTTGATAGGCCCAGATCGAGTCAGTCACCAAATCCCGGTAAAGCGAAAGCGCCAGTGGTTTGGGACGGATACCGATAATTTCGGCCGGATTCCAGTCCGGCATCACACCATAAACGGTACGCTGGCCGATCAGGAACGGGTGCGGCCGCATGCCCCGCGCTACCTTGCGTTGAATATTTTCCAGCCGATCGGCTTGAGCTGCTTCGGATTCCGGGCGTGCTGGCAAAATCAGTGGTCGGGCTTGCAATAACCACAACACCTCGCCTTCAGCCTCCCGCGTGACAGCGAACTCACAGTCGACCGGCACCCCCTCGAACAACTCCAACAACTCTTCGAGCAAGATCACGACGGGCAGCATATCTGGCGGTG
Organism: Pseudomonas sp. BF-B-15; assembly: GCF_019946675.1. Lineage (NCBI taxonomy): Bacteria > Pseudomonadati > Pseudomonadota > Gammaproteobacteria > Pseudomonadales > Pseudomonadaceae > Pseudomonas > Pseudomonas sp. BF-B-15. Next base: position 60,710 of record NZ_JAGYFZ010000027.1, on the reverse strand, counting down.
GCGGCACTTTGCTGTGGGCCGCCTGCTGCCAAAGCCGGCCACCCAGACCGCCAGTGACAGAGGCAGTGTCACGGCCCTCCGTCCAGTTCACCACCCGATAGGGCGCACAGGTATTCGGGTCGTGGGAGAAGGCAACGCCGGACCGAACGACATTATTCAACATCGGTTGAATCAGAACTTCGTCTGCCTGGTTGGCATCGCCATAACTGGCGATGACCTGTTCGACCGCCGATTCCAACCCTGCTTCATTGACGTCAAGTACAGAGAGAAACGCCCCCGCACCGGATGCTTGTACGCCATCTTCGCGCAGACAACTGGAGCGCACGATCCAGGGGCCGGCGTCCAAGCGTCCCTGAATGTCGCGAAAACAGGCTTGCCGGCCCATTTGCCAGTCCCTTACGGTGAAAGACAGCAACGGAGCAATGCGCGCCGAAGTCAGCCGCTCTTGCAGGCCGGCAAGCGTACCGGCCTTGGTGGAAAATCGCAGAGCCATCAGGATTATCTCAGCTGAGCAACCCAGATATTGGTTGAGTACGGAATCTGGATCGAGGCAGTCCCCAGGCCTTTCAAATAGTCATCGATGGCGCTAATCACCTCATGGAAATTCGCACCTGCCTGACGCTCAAGCGTTGCGTGAGAACGCCACGCCTCCAGACATTCTTCAATGGTTTGTTCGTGAATGACACGCGCATCAAGATGAACAACAGGACCGAACAGCGCACTGGCATCAATCACTGCCGTTTGATCTTCACGACGAGTACCGTAGCCGTAACCCTGAACCCGCTCTTTAATGATCGCTTCAATTCGGGCCTGGACAGGATCATCAAGATGACGATGATTCCACATACAGGCGAACCAGCCTCGCGGCTTGAGAATGCGCGCGGTTTCCTTGAGAGCCTGCTCACGGTCACAGACATTGAAGGAACTGCCGAAAGTGACCATGTCGAAAGCTTGCGACTGCTGCCCTGTTACTTCGCCTGTGCCTTCATGCCAACTGACATGAGTCAGGTCCGCGGTACGCTTGATGCCATTCGCTCGCATCGCATCATTAGGTTCCACCGCAACAACGTCCAGGCCTCGCGCAGCCAACATTAAGGTCAGGTGCGCAACCCCGGCTCCAACGTCGCAGAACTTGTCGCCTTTCTCGGCGCCTGCAATCGAAAGCATTGCATCGATCGCAGCATCGGCGTAGTCAGGACGCTTCAAGTAAGCGTCGGCCAGTGTGGTGTAATCCCATTCCGTTTTCATACCAACTTCCTTTTATAAAAATGGTGCAGTAAGTCATCAGTCAACATAGATAGAGGGCGGTGGGGGTCGAACTCCACCACCCAGTCTGCCGCGCCCGGTTCGTCAATCGACAAATCGAGCCCCGCGACGTTGTGCAACTCGCCCGCATCGAACCGGCGATAGATGCCCTTGGGATCCCGACGGCGCAGCTCCTCCATCGGCACCTTCAAATAGATTTCGAAATAACCAGGCAGGTGGGCACGGTTCCACGCATGAACTTCGCGGAACAGCGAAATCGTGGCGATCACCACCGTGAACCCCTGCGCCGCTATGACCCTGCATAAATGAGCGTATTGCATGGCCAGCGCCAACCGCCCTTCACGCCCGTGGTTTTGCGCATTGGCCGCACTTGCGCCAAACACATCACGCAGTTCATCTCCATCCAGCATGACAACCGGATGACCATCGCTTCTAAGCCTGGCAACAAGCTCATGGGCCAGCGTTGATTTACCGGCACCCGACAAACCGGTAATCCACACGACCTCGCCAATAGAGGTATTCATATCAACACTGGGAGCCTGGAAGTTACTCACGATCATTGCAGCGCTCTTTCAGGGTCGCTAATGAAATTGTCGTGAGCGCCCCCAAAAGAGTCGATCACACAGTAACGAAAACGGGACTCATGTCGGTTTTCAACCAACTCAAGAAACACCTCATCCGGATGATGAAGTCCGCTGTACTCTGAGTCGTAGAACTTCTTATAAATGAAGTACTTTTGCTCTGAAGTAAGCAGTTTAAATCCAAGCACCATATCCTTAAGCTCATCGCCATTTTTAGCGATCGGCAACAAGCCCTCCATCTGTTCCAGCCAGGCTTCGACGATTGGACTGCTATCGTGACCCACTGGAACATAATAAATCGGCAGCTTGCACGTATTCAGCATAAAGGACACACCACCACTGGAGGCATCAGTGATGATCGTGTCACATATCCGATAGAAGTCTTTACTGCTGCCTTTAGTATCGTCAATTGAAACCCATGGGTACCGGGCAAGTTGCTCACACAACTCTTTTACATAGGGACGGTCAAAATCCGTCATATACGGTCGAAAAATGATCTTCGCATGAGGAATCTGGGATTTCACCGAGTTAATGACCACCTCCATGTTTTCAAACAGAGAAGCGCCACTCGGGCAAATACCTATCTGGGTAGGCAGAAGGCCAACAACATACTCCTCGGACATGCACCGAAACTCAGGGGGAGCGCTGAACATGTCGGGAATTTTGATGGGCAGTACGGATACTGCGCTAGTGTTTCGAAGGTCCGTACGCGATCGGTCCGGTTCAAGCTCCAGACGCAAGGCGACTCTGTCCCGCCTGAAGTAGTACATGCCTGTTTTAATCAAATCAAAAAGCGATCTGGAGGAGGAAACAATTGCATCCCAATAGGATGTCCAGCCGGAACAGTAGTAAACATCCGCGAGGGGCATCCCTACATTGCCGTGCGCAATAAAAATGGTGAAGTTTGATTCATCAAGTAATTTCCCGATAGAAGCATCGTTCGAGATAATTACTTGTGATTTCAGTTTTCCAATATCATCCAGCCCCACCTCTTCAACTGGACAGCCTAGAAACTGTTCCGCTTCAAACTTGCTGATACCGACAATGTTTGTCTGAAGCACAATGCAGTTGTAGTGATTGCGAAGAGCATTTAGCGCTGGCAGCAAGTACTCAAGATAGGTTTTTCCGCCATTATTGACGTTACTGATCAAATAAACGCTTTGCATATAAAACGCGCACCTTCAAAGCTGTCCCAGGCAAGCCAGGCTCAGGCCAAGTAAACGCGCAAAAAAGGGAAAAGCATTTGATCCTGCCTAAGTGCATATCCCTTTCGCACGTGTACATCCTTGTTGTTAAGCGAATCAGACTAAAGTCGTATTAATTTTCATTGAAAATCAATAGTAAAGCTTTGATCCTGATCACATAAACCGCGCCAATATATCATACGCTGGCAAATTGACACCCCACCAGGCGAGCATTTTTTACCCTTGGCGCGGCCAACGTGCCGCCTCGAAATCCAGACACCCAGAAACCACAAAACCCCTGACTTCTTTCGAAATCAGGGGTTCTGGTTACATCGAATTTGGCGGTGAAGGAGAGATTCGAACTCTCGATTCCATCAACGACCTGTAAAGCCCAGCATTCACGGGCCATTCCGGGCACCTGCTGGGGTAGAAACTCAAGGTACACAACGCCAGCAGCATAGTAGAGCTGACTTCGGGCGATGCTATGGCGTAGTAACGGATACCGACATAACGTGATCAATGCGGTCCGCAGATTCGCAGAAAACAGACGTGGTCGCTGTCAGCGTGTTTTTCTCCGGCGTATCCGGAGATCCACTCTCCCTGAGGCGAAGGACCTTGTGCCCGATGCTGACCATTGTGTCATTGGGAGGAGCAAATGCCCCCGTGGTGGACGTCGGCAATCAGTCCACTTTCAACTTCTTGAACGAATGGAACGGACCGATAAAGATGGACTGGTGAATTTTATCGGCTGACTGGCTAATAAAAAGACAGGGAACGCCATATAACCATACGTTGCAACGAGCAACAGGTATGATGCAGGCGACAGTAATCACCAGAAAGCAGCGTATCCAAGATTGGGGGCATGCTCCCAAATCAAAAAATCAAAAAAATACGAGTTCAGTTACATGGCCGATCTGCTTGTGAAACACCTGAAATTGAAAGCTGAAGATCACTCCGCTCTCCGCTCGCTGTATAGCCAATGGGACTTCGACGAAAAATTGATTCCCAAAGCGTTACAAACGGTCGGCAGTTTGTTTCCCCATTACAGTCGCCATGACGAGTCACACAGCAAACAGATACTTGTCAACATCGAACGATTGTTGGGCGACAACATAAGCCTGTTAACGGCAACTGACACTTGGTTGCTACTTGAGTCAGCCTACTGGCATGACATCGGGATGGTCGTCCCGCAAGCAGATATGCAAGATGCTATTGATGACCCGGAGTTTCAAGAGTTCGTTGAATCCATCTGTGCTCAGCAGAATCATGAACTGCACTCCTTCGCTTGTGCGTTCAAATTAAAGGCGGACCCTGCCCTGATATTTGAGTACAGCACCCCTCTTGAGATGGTGTCGAAATTTCGCGAATTCATGGCGGAGTGGTTCCGACGGAAACATCCAGCTCGGGCAGAACAGATTGTGCGCGCACCTATGAGCACAGTCGGAATTAGCTCCCCTCGGACAGAGCTAATCCCCGCCCGTCTCTTCAAGCTACTTGGGCGAATTTGCCAGATACACGGCGCCCCTTTCGGAGACCTACTCGCGGAAAATGGCTTACCGTTCCGGGAGGCCGGCTTGGCCCAAGAGGATTGCCATCCTCGGTTTGTCGCCTGCTTACTCCGGATGGGCGACTTACTTGACCTAGATGACAACAGATTTTGTCCAGTAATGCAGCGAATCGCCGGCGATGATAGATCGAGCGTCAGCAAAGCCCACGAAGACAAGCACGCAGGAATGCGGCACTTACGAATCGATCAGGAACGCATAGAAGTTGTCGCTGAATGCGAGACGATTGATGGTTACCTCGAAGCATTTCGTTGGTTCGATTGGCTGAAACAAGAGGTTCAGGACCAAAGGGCAAACTGGCGTGACATTGTCCCGAACAGAGAACTCGGTCTATTGCCAATGCTCGGCCCTATTTCTGTGCGTTTAGGCGGGAATCTACAAATTCTGAAGGCTGGGGAGCGACCAGCTTTTTCTGTTGATACTGGTAAAGCTATTGAGCTACTTCAAGGGAATAATCTCTATGACAGCAGATTTGTTTGTGTACGAGAGCTGCTACAGAACGCCGTAGACGCAACATTGCTTCGGATCTGGCTAACGAACAGGAACAATACGAAATCCTGGGAAACACCGGACGATGCAGAAATGAGAGCGCTGTTTAAAAGCGCTCAAATCTCTGTAGAACTCGTAGAGTCAACTCTTAAGAAAGACACTACAAGCGAAAAATCTGTTTGGACGCTTACGATTCGAGACACTGGAACAGGCATCAGCCGGAACGACCTTGAGCATATGCTTAGAATCGGGGGCTCTCAACGCAACACGGAGCGCCAACGAGAGATAATTAAAATGCCGGAGTGGATGAAGCCCTCTGGCACCTTCGGCATAGGTTTACAAAGCGCCTTCATGCTTTGTGAAGAACTGTCCTTGCAAACTAAAAGTATTTTCACGAACGAAATTTTCGACATAACAATGCACAGTCCAACTGGACCAAAAGAAGGCCTTGTCGTACTTCGCAAGTTGAACGATGACATATCCACCTCTCATGGCACAACCGTCAAACTCACCTTCGAGTTGGATGCTTTTGCGAAGTCATGGTACATCTCAGGCCTAAATGACGCATCTATCGCGTCTCGACTCGTTAAAGCGCTGGACCCAGTTCTTGACGAAAACTTCCCGTATGAAGCTGCACTACTTGCAGACCAAGTCGCCGCATTTGGCCAACACTCCCTTATACCCATTAGCGGCGCCTTGACCACACTTGATGGTCGATTCAATATCGATGGCGAAAATCCAGTGCAGGATGACGATACAGATCGAAAAATGTGGAGATTTATCAAGACTGAGCAAACGGAAGTTAGATTTTGGTATGAGCCGAATATCGGAACTCATCCGGCGCACTCGATCCATACATTCTATCGAGGGCAGGAATTCGAAACTAAGAATATTTACTTACCGAATGTACGCATTGAAATTGATCTGATGTCGGGTAAAGCCGGTAGCTGGCTCAATTTCAATCGCGACAAGGCCTCTTCTAGCGCACACGAAATGCTCCAGAAGACTGCACTAGCATGCCTTCAATACGCGGTAAAAGAAGATCTACAGATTCCCGAAAACTGCCCGCTTCTTACCGATGACACTGGAGAGAAACGTGCGACTTATTCACTTTTCCTCAAGGGCATGGCGCTTGAGTTTGGCGGTGATTGGATAGATCTTTCTAATAGACTCGATGATGCATGGCTTGACCATGTCGCAAATAATGATGGAAAAAAAATCCGATCCTTTTTCGAACAACCCGACTGGACACTTGGTGCCAAATATTCAGAGCAAGACTCGCCCTTGCCCGGATGCGACTTGATTGTAAGCGAGTCGAGATACGAGCTTACGCTAAGCATTATACTTTCTGAATGGGTAAAAATTACCGGAAACACAATACAGGCCGTCGGTCCAGAGCACATATGCGGCCCCTCGCCGGTATATAACGCTCCCACGACAACTGCTGAAAAATTGCAACGATTACAAGAAGAGCATAAACATCTTCGCATTCGTTACAGATTACGCAATGAACCCCAAGAGCCTTGGAGCAAAAATGCTCTGGCTACTGAACTTTCACTCGCCATGAGAAGATCACATGGTAACCGACGGTACATTCTTTGCGTCGACGGTTCATTCGAACTTCTTGCGCTTAGAAATGATACCAAACTCACGGCACAAAAATTATTCCCTATGCTCGCTTTTAGCGGAAATTGTGTTTTGCTTCCGTTTCTATTTCTTGACGAACCCAAGCCTGGTGGAGTTCATATCGAAACAACATCGGATCAGATAGACGCATTGTGTCGATGGACGCAACCACGACTCTCCAATCAAGCTAAGACCGACGATATCCGTCGATCGTATTATGAACTGGCAAAATTTATTGACTACGAAATAATGAAGCCAACTATATTTTGGGAGCGTTGGAAACGTGCGCGTGGACTACCAGACGAAAGTACACAAGATTGAAGACTACTCCGACTGACCTCTTGCCGATTTAGTCGAAGGGGGACGCAAAGCCGTACATCAAAAATCTACCGAAGAGCGGGCCTCTCCCCACGTCTGGAATGTGAGGGGCTCTACCGGTCATCACTACCGAGTGTATCGGCCAAGAAAAATGCAAACAGCCGACCAGCACGCGTAATTGATGAGGTAGCGGCTAGGTAAATTTACGGCGATATTCGTAACGTCCACAGGAATCTAACGTCGGTCGCCCCTTAGCTAAAACCATAAGGTGTACTCGTCTGATGTATGCAATTCGGGCGAGTTTTGTGGACGCCAGACAGCAAAAAGCCCCGGAGCTATTAGCTACCGGGGCCTTGCGAATTTGGCGGTGAAGGAGAGATTCGAACTCTCGATACAATTTCTTGTATACACACTTTCCAGGCGTGCTCCTTAAGCCACTCGGACACTTCACCGTATCTCGTCAAACATGTTCTGTCTGTCGAGGCGCGCTAATGTAGTCGAAAGCTTTTCTGATGGCAAACTTTTTTTGCAGAATTTTCATGTGCTTAGCGGTTTGGAGGTTCCGGGAGCATTCCGGGCCATGGCAAACCTGCCAATCTCTGGCTTCGTGCTCTCCTATATAGAGAGGGGAATGCACGGCGGGAGCGGCGGGCTACGCTTGCCCGGCGGGGAAAGGGTGACTGGCGGGTCAGTCACGGCGCTTTACCTGGCCTGCGGCGGTGGGTAACGTCTGCCCCAACTTTCATACAAGGAATAGCGTCATGAGTGAGTTGATTTCCTACCACCTCGAAGACGGTATCGCGACCCTGACCTTGAGCAACGGCAAGGTCAATGCCATCTCTCCGGACGTGATTGCTGCGTTTAATGCTGCGCTGGATCAGGCAGTGACTGATCGTGCAGTGGTGATCATCACCGGTACGCCAGGAATTCTGTCGGGCGGTTATGACCTGAAGGTGATGACAGCAGGCCCTAAAGAAGCCGTATCGCTGGTGACGGCTGGCTCGACATTGTCCCGTCGTCTGTTGTCGCACCCGTTTCCAGTGATTGTTGCGTGCCCTGGGCATGCAGTGGCCAAGGGCGCGTTCCTGTTGTTGTCGGCGGATTACCGCATTGGTGTCGACGGCCCGTTCAGCATTGGCCTGAACGAAGTGCAGATCGGCATGACCATGCACCACGCCGGCATTGAGATCGCCCGTGATCGCCTGAGCAAGGCAGCGCTGCATCGTTCGGTGATCAACGGTGAGATGTTCAACCCGAAGAGTGCCGTGGATGCCGGTTTCCTCGACTTGGTGGTGTCGCCCGAAGAGCTGCAAGGCGCGGCGCTGGCAGCGGCTCGTCAGTTGAAGAAGATCAACATGACCGCGCACAAGAACACCAAGCTGAAAGTGCGCAAGGCACTGCTGGACACCCTGGACAACGCAATCATCCAGGATCAGGAGCATTTGGGTTAACCCAAAGATGCTGCACCGAAAAGCCCGACCATCGTGTCGGGCTTTTTCATACACGCTCTGTGGAAAAGTCTACAACCCCTCTAGAACAGATCTGACCAACTAGTCGGAAACATGCGCTCAAACATCGGCTATCTCCTACCTCTATAGAGGCAATTGCCGAAAACAGTGCACATCCGTACACTGCGCCACCTTTTGTCCCGGTGGGGCCTGTAAATGCTGTTCGTGTTTCGTATGTTATTGATGGGCCTGCACTTTATTCTCGCTGGTGTGCTGGGGGTGATTCTGGGGCTGTTTCGCCCGTTCAACCCGGACAACAGCCGTTTGTGCGCGCGCCTGTATGCGTGGCCGGCAATGTGCATTTTGCGTTTGCGAGTGAAGGCCGACGTCGGGCCATTGATGGATAAACCCGAGAGCTGCGTGATCATCGCCAACCACCAGTCCAACTATGACTTGTTTGTTTTCGGCAACGTGGTGCCCCGCCGCACCGTGTGCATCGGCAAGAAGAGCCTGAAGTGGGTGCCGTTGTTCGGTCAGCTGTTCTGGTTGGCCGGTAATGTGTTGATCGACCGTGGCAATGCGCACAAGGCACGCCAGTCGATGCTGACCACCACACACACCTTGCAGCATGAAGACACCTCGATCTGGGTGTTCCCGGAAGGCACGCGCAATCTCGGTGAAGACCTGCTGCCCTTCAAGAAAGGCGCGTTCCAGATGGCGATCGCGGCGGGCGTGCCGATCGTCCCGGTGTGTGTCAGCAGTTACGTCAAACACATGCGATTGAACCGCTGGCGCAGTGGGAAAATTCTGATCCGTTCTTTGCCGGCCATTCCAACTGCCGGACTGAGCCTGGACGACATGCCGCTGCTGATCGCCCAGTGCCGCGAGCAGATGCGCGAGTGCATCGCCTCGATGGATCGGCAACTGCAAGCCGCATGAAACGAAACCCGCCCTGTGCGGGTTTTCTTTTGCCTGCGAACTTTTGCCGGCGATCTCTGCAGATTTCACTGACTCTCAAGCGGTATAGAAGGATAAGCTGAACACTGCCTGCTACTAATAAGAAGTGAAGCTGAATCATGGGTAGAGTTGTTGCTGCTGCGGTTTACAGCGCTGGTAAGAAGGTCACCAATATCACCCTCGACGAAGGCGCTGCCTGGGCCGCCAAGCCTGGTCACTTTGTCTGGATCGGCCTCGAAGAGCCGAATGCCCAGGAGCTGTTCAATCTGCAACGCCAGTTCAACCTGCACGAACTGGCCATTGAAGACGCCCTGGAAAAACACAGTCGACCGAAGTTGGAAACCTTTGGCGATGCGCTGTTTATCGTCACGTATTCGCCGATCCGCCATGAAGGAAAGCTTGAGTTCATCGAAACTCATATCTTTGCCGGCAACGGTTACATCATTACTGCGCGTAACGGTCATTCGGCGTCCTACGCTTATGTCCGCCAGCGTTGTGAGGCGCGTCCACTGTTGCTGGAGCACGGGGAAGATTTCGTACTCTATGCCATCCTCGACTTTGTGATTGAAAACTATCAGCCGATGGGCGAAGCGATCCATGCAGAGATCGATGAGCTGGAACGTAACGTCATGTGCAGCTCCCTGAACGAGCGCGACATTCAAAAACTCCACAGTCTGCGCCGCGATGTATTGCGTTTGCGGCGGTATGCGGCGCCGATGGTGGAAATCGGTGAAGAGCTGCAGAAGCTGAGTTTTCCGTTCATCGACAAGAACATGCGCCCGTACTTCCGCGATGTGCAGATCCATGTGACCCGGCAGATGGAAGACCTGACGACGCTGGCAGACATTGCCAGCCAGACCATTGAAGTCGGGGTGTTGCTGGAGGCGTCACGGCAGAGCGTGGTGCAGCGCAAGTTTGCGGCGTGGGCGGCGATTCTGGCGTTCCCGACGGCAGTGGCCGGGATCTATGGGATGAACTTCCAGAACATGCCGGAGCTGACCTGGCATTACGGGTATTTCGCGGTGCTGGGGTTTATTGCGGTGGGGTGTGTGAGTTTGTGGGCGAGTTTCAAGAAATCGGGGTGGTTGTAAACAACACAATCGCTGGCAAGCCAGCTCCTACAGGGATCCGTGTACCCCTTGTGGGAGCTGGCTTGCCAGCGATGCTTTTCAGCTTCAAACAGTTTCTGGTTTATGCGCCACAAACCGCATCATCCACTCCGCAACGGTTGCGCCATGATGCTCATGTTCAAGGCTCGCCATGCCCTTGGTATACACCTGCTCGCCCAACGCTTCCTGACGAATATCCAGCAAGGCTCGCGAGTAATCGTGAATGAATTCCGGGTGCCCCTGGAAGCACAACACCTGGTCGTTGATGTGGTACGCGGCAAACGGGCAGAAATCGCTGGAAGCGATGACCGTGGCGTTTTCCGGCAACGACGTCACCTGGTCCTGGTGGCTGATCAACAACGTCAACTCTTCGCGCACCGGGCTCATCCATGGCGCCTTGGCGGCGAGTTTGTAACTGTGGGTGCCGACGCCCCAGCCCTGGGTCGCACGCTCGCTCTTGCCGCCCAGCAGCAGCGCCAGCAACTGATGGCCGAAGCACACGCCCAGCAGTTTGTCGCCGCGTTCGTAGCGGGTCAGCAGGTAAGCCTTGAGGGTTTGAATCCACGGGTCGGTGCCGAAGGAATCGGCCTTGCTGCCGGTGACGAGATAGGCGTCGAAGGCCTCATCATCGCTGGGGTATTCGCCCTGCATCACGTTGTAGACAGTGAACTCGGCCGCGATGGGTTGTTGCGAAAACAGACGCTGGAACATCTGCCCGTAACCCTGATATTGATCGACCAGTTCCGGACGCAGGATGTCGGTTTCCAGAATGCAGATGCGTAACGACATAAAAAATACCTGACACGTGATGGGAATAATGCACACCCCAGAGCCTGCCTCGAAACACCGTTCCAAGGCAAGCCCCACGAGTTGTCATCGGTCCCTTAAAACACCTCCCCTTTGGCCGCTTTCTCCAGCAGCAGCGCGGGTGGCGCGAACCGCTCGCCGTACTGCTCGGCCAGGTATTGCGCACGCGCGACGAAGTCCTTCACGCCGTACTGGTTGATGAACTGCAGCGCGCCGCCGGTCCAGGCCGCGAAACCAATGCCGAAGATCGAGCCGACGTTGGCATCCGCAGTCGAGGTCAGCACGCCCTCCTCCACACAACGCACGGTTTCGATGGCTTGCACGAACAGCAGGCGATCACGCACGTCCTTCGGTGAAATCTGCCCGTCTGCCTTCTCGAAACGGCTTTTCAGCGCTGGCCACAAGTGCTTCTGGCCACCGGCCGGGTATTCGTAGAAACCACCGCCTGCCGCTTTGCCCGGACGCTTGTATTCGTTGAGCAGCAAGTCAATCACGGCAAACGCCGGGTGCTCAATCAGTGGTTTCCCTTCCGCTTGCAGGTCTTTGGCCGTTTGTTGACGGATATGGCTCATGAGGCTGAGGGAAACTTCGTCGGAGATCGCCAGAGGCCCGATGGGCATGCCCGCCTTGCGCGCTTCGGTCTCGATCATCGCGGCGCTCACGCCTTCGCCGAGCATGGCAATGCCTTCGTTGGTGAAGGTGCCGAACACGCGTGAGGTGAAGAAGCCGCGGCTGTCGTTGACCACAATCGGGGTTTTCTTGATTTGCAGGACGAAATCGAAACCGCGGGCCAGGGTTTCGTCGCTGGTGTGGGCGCCCTTGATGATTTCCACCAGCGGCATTTTTTCCACGGGGCTGAAGAAATGCAGGCCGATGAATTTGCTTTGATCCGGTACGGCGGTAGCGAGCCCGCTGATCGGCAGAGTCGAGGTATTGGAAGCGATCACCGCGTCCGGGCCGACGACCTGTTGCGCGGCTGAAGAGACTTTGGCTTTCAGTTCGCGGTCTTCGAACACGGCTTCAATGATCAGGTCACAACCGGCCAGATCGGCATCACTTTCAGTGGTTTTGATCCGCGCCAGCACTGCGTCCCGCTGTTCGATGCTCAATTGCCCCCGGGCAATCTTCTTGTCCAGCAACGCCGCCGAATGAGCCTTACCCTTTTCCGCCGCAGCGAGGTTGATGTCTTTGAGCACCACTTCGATACCGGCCGAGGCGCTGACAAAGGCAATGCCGGCTCCCATCATCCCCGCGCCCAGAACCCCCACGCGACGCGTCACGTAAGGTGCAAACCCTTGAGGTCGCGAACCGCCGGCATTGATTTCGTTGAGCTGGAACCAGAACGTGCCGATCAGGTTCTTCGAGATCTGGCCGGTGGTCAGTTCGGTGAAGTAACGGGTTTCGATCAGGTGCGCCGTGTCGAAATCCACCTGAGCGCCTTCCACTGCGGCGCAAAGAATCTTCTCTGGTGCGGGCATGCAGCCCTGGGTTTTCGTGCGCAGGATCGACGGCGCAATGGCCAGCATCTGCGCGACTTTCGGGTTCGACGGCGTACCGCCCGGAATCTGATAGCCCTTCACATCCCAACGTTGCACCGCTGTCGGGTTGGCCAGAATCCAGGCGCGCGCCTTGCTCAGCAGCTCATCGTGATCCAGCGCCAACTCATCGATCAAGCCCGCCTGCAAGGCTTGTTGCGCACGGACTTTCTTGCCTTCAAGCAGATACGGCAGGGCTTTTTCCAGACCGAGCATCCGCACCATGCGCACTACCCCGCCACCGCCCGGCAACAGGCCGAGGGTGACTTCCGGCAGGCCGAGCTGCACCGATGAATTGCCCAGCGCCACGCGGTGATGACAGGCCAGGCAGATTTCCCAACCTCCCCCCAGCGCCGCGCCGTTGATTGCGGCGACCACCGGTTTACCCAGGGTTTCCAGGGTGCGCAGTTGGCCCTTCAGCGTCAGCACCATGTCGTAGAACGCTTTGGCTTCAGGCTTGCCGACCTTGATCAGTTCATTGAGGTCGCCGCCGGCGAAGAAGGTCTTCTTCGCCGAGGTGATGATCACGCCGGCGATGCTGTCTTTCTCGGCAACCAGTCGGGCGACGCAAGCGGCCATGGCCTCGCGGTAGACCGCGTTCATGGTGTTGGCGCTCTGGCCCGGCATGTCGATGGTCAGGACGACGATCTGGTCCTGCCCTTTTTCGTAACGAATGGCTTCAGTCATGAAGAGAATTCCTTGAAATCGTGGCTCAGAGGCGTTCGATGATGGTGGCAATGCCCATGCCGCCGCCGACGCACAGGGTCGCGAGGCCAAAGCGCAGGCGCCGGGTTTCCAGTTCATCGAGCAGCGTGCCGAGGATTGCGCAGCCTGTAGCACCCAGTGGATGCCCCATGGCGATGGAGCCGCCGTTGACGTTGACCTTGTCCGGGTCGATGGCCATGTCCTTGATGAATTTCAACACGACGGAGGCAAACGCCTCGTTGACCTCGAACAGGTCGATGTCTTCGACCCGCAGCCCAGCCTTGGCCAGCGCTTTGCGGGTGGCCGGCGCCGGGCCGGTGAGCATGATCGTCGGGTCGGTGCTGGTGACCGCCGTGGCGACGATCCGCGCCCGTGGCTGCAAGCCGAGCGCACGCCCCTTGGCTTCGGAGCCGATCAGCATCAACGCCGCGCCATCGACGATCCCCGAACTGTTGCCCGGCGTGTGCACGTGGTTGATCCGCTCCACGTGGCTGTAGACCCGCAATGCCGTGGCGTCGAAACCCATTTGCCCCATCATCTCGAAGCTTGGCTTGAGTTTGCCCAAGCCTTCCAGGGTGGAGTCGGCGCGAATGAACTCATCGTGATCGAGCAAAATGATGCCGTTCTGATCCTGCACCGGCACCAGCGATTTGCTGAACGAACCGTCGGCCCGGGCACGCGCCGCTTTTTGCTGGGAGTGCAGCGCGTAGGCATCGACGTCCTGGCGGCTGAAGCCTTCGAGGGTGGCGATCAGATCGGCGCCGACGCCTTGCGGGGTGAAATGGCTGTGCAAATTGGTTTCCGGGTCCAGCGCCCAGGCGCCGCCATCGCTGCCCATCGGCACCCGTGACATCGACTCGACGCCACCGACCACCACCAGGTCTTCGAAGCCGGAACGCACTTTCATCGCCCCGAGGTTGACGGCCTCCAGCCCCGACGCGCAGAAGCGGTTGATCTGCACGCCCGCGACGCTGACGTCCCAATCGGCCACCTGTGCGGCCGTTTTGGCGATGTCCGCACCTTGATCGCCGACCGGCGTCACACACCCCAACACCACGTCATCGACCTGACTAGTGTCCAGCGCCGTGCGCTGTTGCAGCGCCTTGAGCAACCCCGCCACCAGGTTCACCGGTTTGACACTGTGCAAGGCACCATCGGACTTGCCCTTGCCACGGGGCGTGCGTAACGCGTCGAAAATCAAAGCTTGGGTCATGACGTCCTCGAACCTGGCGGTGAAAATACTGAGCCCTCACCTTATGCCGAGCCACCGCCGATTCAATGACCGCAATGCTCACTGACGTTGACGGACACGCTCAGACGGACGGTAGTGTGCTACCGGATTGATCGTTTCAGGACACCGAGATGTCTAGCAAAAGGGCGGCAAAGAAGCTGGCAATAGGCCTCATGCCTTTTTTAAAGCAATAAGTGCGCGCTCCATACGAAAGGGATCTAAGTCACGAGTGACGCGGGCCCTAAGGTGAACATATGCGAAGTTGTCGTCGGGTTTTGCCGAGGCGCTCGCCTTACAGGAAGTGCAACGCTCTGCCGTCATGGAGATATGCAGGCAGGCATCAGGAAATAACAAAAAAGGCGGTCAAGCCATGTTCAAACATTCGAAAGTACGTCAAGCCGGGCTCATTCTTTTCGCTACTACGTTGCTGTTGATTTTGCCGAACCTGACGAAGGTGATCGGCTGAGTCTTTATTAAAAAATCGGCGCACAGTTTCCATCGCCTCTTAAAAATGTGACTGGCTCGCTACCCGGGCCGGCGTGGGTGTGCCAACCTTTGCGGCACTTCCACGACATGGACGGCGATCTGTTGAAAACGCTCATTCTGCTCGGGGCCTTGCTGTTCGGCTCGCCCCTTTATGCCGCACAGCTGAACCTGGAGCTGGGCGCACACAGCCGCACCTGGCAGACCGAGGAGTTGCTCAAGCATCCTCTGGTTCAGACCATCACCATTACCAACGACGTTTCCTACAAACGGGACATGAGCTATCGCGCCGTGCCCCTGGCGGCGTTGTTGAGCGGCATCAAGCCTGACGATCACCTGCAAGCTGTGGCACTGGATGGTTTTGCTGCCGAACTGGCTGCCGCGCCGTTGCTCAACAGCCAAGGTGCGCGAGCGTGGCTGGCGATTGAAGACCCGGCCAAACCGTGGCCGGCGCTGTCGGCAGACAAGCCCAGTGCCGGGCCGTTTTATCTGGTGTGGACGGATCCGCAGGCGGGCAATATCAGCCCCGAGCAATGGCCCTTTCAAGTGGCTGACATCAAACGCATGGCGCCGGTGGCCGAGCGCTTCCCTGCCCTGCTGCCGGATCCGGCGCTGAAGGCGGGCGACCCGGTGAATGTGGGGTTTGCGCTGTTCCAGAAGAACTGTCTGGCGTGTCATCGATTGAACGGTGCCGGGGATGCGCAGTTCGGGCCGGATCTGAACATTCCGTTTAACCCGACCGAGTATTTCGGGGCGGACTTTTTGAAGCGCTACATCCGCGATCCGCAGAGTTTGCGGCAGTGGCCGCAGGCGAAGATGCCGGGGTTTTCGGCGGCGGTTTTGCCGGATGGGGATCTGGAGATGTTGGTGGGGTATTTGAAGCATATGGCCGGGCGCAAAACCAAGCCCTGACACTATTTCCATGTGGGAGCGAGCCTGCTCGCGATGACGGTGGCACATTCAACATGAATGTGACAGACAGACCGCTATCGCGAGCAGGCTCGCTCCCACAGGTTTTTGCGGCGAACAGACCTATTGCTGCTGGACTGAAATCACCGGCATCGGCAGCGGCGTCGGCGACACAAACACCTTCGCGTGCATCTGCTCGCACCCGCCGCCCCGACGCATCCCGCGTACCGGGCAGGCATCCAGGTAATCCAGGCCCACCGCCAGTTTCAAATGCCGCTCCGGTCGCGCCAGTTCATTGGTCACGTCAAAGCTGTACCACGCGTCATCCAGCCAGGCTTCCGCCCACGCGTGGCTGGCCAGATGCTCGCTGTTCTCGCTGTACAAATAGCCCGACACATAACGCGACGCAATGCCCAGGCTGCGGGCGCAGGCGAGAAACGCGTGGGTGTGGTCCTGACAGACACCCGAACGCCCGGCGAAGGCTTGCGCGGCGCTGGTGTCCACTTCGGTGGAGCCCGGCGTGTAGGTCATGTGCGAATTCAGGCCATGCATCAAGTCGATCAATGCCGCGCGGTCCCGGCGCTTTTTGCACGCCTTCTCGGCGAACTCACGCAAGGCTTCGTCGGCCTCGGTCAGGCGCGTGAAGCGCAGGAACGGCAGCGCCGACTGGCTCTCGTGCTCGGCTTCACGCAGTTCGTCGATGTCGACCTGGCCACGGGCGCCGATGATGATCGCTTCATGCGGCTCATCCATGGTCAGAACGTGCAGGATGTTGCCGAACGGATCGAGTTGCGCGCGCACCGGGCGCGGCAGGTCGAGCTGCCAGCTGAGCACGTGCTGGCGCTCGCTGTCGTGAGGGGTCAGTCGCAGGTACTGGATGCTCGCCCGCACCTGATCTTCGTAGTGATAGGTGGTTTCGTGGCTAATGGAAAGTCTCATGCAGCCTCCAGGTAGGAACTGTGTATGGCGTTACCCAACTGGCGCACCAGCGGGATGAACTCGGTCAGCCAGGCGTGCAGGCCTTCGTCGAGAATTTCGTTGATGCCGGTGTAGCGCAGGCGTGCGTCCATCTCGGCGGCCAGACGTTGCGCAGGACGACCATTGGCCCCCGGCAGTTGAGCGAGGATCTGGTCGATTTCTTCGGTGCACGCACGCAGGGATCGCGGGACATCGGCGCGCAACAACAGCAGCTCGGCCACATGCCGGGCGCCGGGCGCGTCGCGGTAGATCTCGGTGTAGGCCTCGAATGACGACAACGCCCGCAACAAGGCACTCCACTGGTAATAGGCGTGAGCCGTACCGTCGCTGACCGCTTCGGCCTGATCGCCCGCCATTTCGTAGCGAGCATCGAGCAGGCGCAAGGTGTTGTCCGCCCTTTCGATAAAGGTGCCCAGACGAATAAACCGGAACGCATCGTTACGCATGATCGTGCCGTAGGACGCGCCACGAAACAGGTGGGAACGTTCCTTGATCCACTCGCAGAAACGGCTCATGCCGTAACGACTCAAGCCCTGATCGGCGATACCGCGAATTTCCAGCCAAGTGGCGTTGATGTTCTCCCACATGTCCGCGGTGATTCGCCCCCGTACGGCATGCGCACTGGCCCGTGCCGAACCGAGGCAGCTGTAGATGCTCGCCGGGTTGGCCGCGTCCAGGGCAAAAAAGTGCAGCAGCCGTTCGGCATGCAACTCGCCGTGACGTTCGAGGTAATCGTCCAGGGTGCCGGTGATCAGCAGCGGCATGGCGAGTTCATGCAGACCGTCACCGCGGCCATCCTGCGGCATCAGCGACAGCGAATAACTGATGTCGAGCATCCGTGCGAGGTTTTCCGCCCGCTCCAGGTAACGCGACATCCAATACAAATCCGAGGCAGTTCTACTTAACATGGCAGGCTTCCTTCAATCCTCGACCACCCAGGTGTCCTTGGTTCCGCCGCCCTGGGAGGAATTCACCACCAGGGAGCCTTCACGCAGGGCGACACGGGTCAAACCGCCGGGCACAACCCGGGTTTCGCGGCCAGACAATACAAACGGACGCAGGTCGATGTGGCGTGGGGCGATGCCGTTTTCGACAAAGGTCGGGCAGGTCGACAGGGACAACGTCGGTTGCGCGATATACGCGTGGGGCTTGGCCTTGATTCGCTCGCGGAAGGATTCGATTTCCGCCGCCGTCGCCGCCGGTCCCACCAACATTCCGTAGCCGCCGGAGCCCTGGGTTTCCTTGACCACCAGTTCTGGAAGATTGGCCAGCACGTGGGACAGTTCGGAGGGATTACGACACTGGAACGTCGGAACGTTCTTCAGGATCGGCTCTTCGTCGAGGTAGAAACGGATCATGTCGGTGACAAA
This sequence comes from Pseudomonas sp. BF-B-15, assembly GCF_019946675.1. Classification (NCBI taxonomy): domain Bacteria; kingdom Pseudomonadati; phylum Pseudomonadota; class Gammaproteobacteria; order Pseudomonadales; family Pseudomonadaceae; genus Pseudomonas; species Pseudomonas sp. BF-B-15. Next base: position 42,149 of record NZ_JAGYFZ010000027.1, on the reverse strand, counting down.
CGGATACACCGACTTATCGTCCGCCACCCCGGTACCGATGGCATTCGCCAGCACCACATTGCCCGAGCGGTACGATGACAGCAGCCCCGGAACGCCGAGCATCGAGTCCGGATTGAACGCCAGCGGATCGAGGAATGCATCGTCGAGACGGCGGTAGATCACATCCACCGCTTTCGGCCCGTCCGTGGTGCGCATGAACACCTTGTCGTCACGCACGAACAGGTCCGCGCCTTCCACCAACTCCACGCCCATTTCCCGAGCGAGAAACGCATGCTCGAAAAACGCGCTGTTGAAGCGACCCGGCGTCAGTACCACCACGCTCGGGTTATCGAGGGGACTTGAGCTTTTCAGGGTGTCTAGCAACAGGTTCGGATAGTGATCGATCGGGGCGATGCGCTGGGCCGAGAACAACTCGGGGAACAGGCGCATCATCATCTTGCGGTCTTCGAGCATGTAGCTCACGCCGCTGGGTGTACGCAGGTTGTCTTCGAGCACGTAGTACGTGCCGTCGCCATCGCGCACCAGGTCGACACCGGAAATGTGGGAATAGATATCCCGGTGCAGATCCAGCCCCTGCATCGCCAACTGGTATTGCTCGTTGGCCAGCACTTGTTCGGCCGGGATGATGCCGGCCTTGATGATGCGCTGCTCGTGATAGAGGTCGGCGAGGAACATGTTCAGCGCCTTGACCCGCTGGATGCAGCCGCGTTCGACGATCCGCCATTCACTGGCGGGGATGCTGCGCGGAATGGTGTCGAAGGGAATCAGGCGCTCTGTCCCCTGCTCGTCCCCGTAGAGCGTGAAAGTAATCCCGGCGCGATGAAACAGCAGATCGGCCTCGCGTCGCCGTTGTGCCAAAAGCTCGTCAGGCGTTTCGGCCAGCCAACGGGCAAACTCCCGATAATGCGGGCGGACCTGGCCGCCGGCATCGTACATCTCATCAAAATAGGTGCGGATCATGCCGTACTCCTTGTCACCCGGACATCCAGGCCTTCGCAAGGCCCGTGCCATCGGCAGAAACGCTTTGATATCAATCGGTTGGATATTCACATGATTAACACCGCACCAATCCTGTGCGGCAAATGCCCCAACCTGATCGCCCCCGCTTCATTGCGAAGCAATGCTGTCGCCTATCACCAGCATAGTCAGAGTTGATTTCACTGCCCGGAGGGGGATGCGGATAATTCGCGCATTCGCTGGAAATGCTCACCGAACTTCCCTTTTAGCCGCCTTGCTCAGGCGGCTTTTTTTTGTTTCGGGATTTGTGGGCGATGGTTTGGCGGTGATTGGGAGGACGCCATCGCCAGCAAGCCGGCTCCTACAGGGGGCGGTGATTTATGGCATACCGGATTTCTGTAGGAGCCGGCTTGCTGGCGATCGGCCCTCGAATTCTGCGCAAACGAAAACGGCCAACCCGAAGGTCAGCCGTTAGTGGATGTTGTCGCTGTTCATAGTGTTATGCGAGTAGCCCTCGTACCTCCTGCTTGACGCCCCATCCTTCGATGATGCCACCCAAAGGCTCGACCACCGCCTCGAAATCCTGCTCAAAGTCGCCGATGCCGTCATAGGTGGCGTACATCACTTTGCTCAGTTCCAGGGACCAGGCGCCGTCGTCGCGCACGCTGATTTGTGCATTCATGGATTCACCGCAGTAATGCCCTGCCGCCCTGCGTGCCCGCTCCTCGTCCGGGAAAATGGCGTAGAACTCGATGGGATGGAAACGTGAAAAGTCGAAACCGCCTTCTTTCATGCGGCGCAGAACCGAGCTGCTGATGTCTTCTTGATAGGCTGTGCTCATGAAACGTCCTCCTGATACCGATGGATAGACTTTCCGTACTCCCGACGCCGGCAACCGAAGGGTGCGAGCGCTGCGGCAAGCAAATTGCCGATGGGAAACAAGCATGTAGCTGACAAGACCAGACCTTAGCGATCCATTCGCTGATCTCGCTTGCAGAGTAGCCCCAAGTCGGAGCCGCTGCCAAGGCCTGGTTATTTCACGAGTGTTCCAGAGGGGGTATCAGACGGGAGTAATGCCGAGGATCTGGATGCTGTTCTGGGCTTTAAGATTCTTGACGCTTGCATCAGCAGTTCGCCCTTCCAGATCGTTCAGATCCAGTTCGGCGACGACAGGAAGGAGACGTTCCTTGATCAGTTTGGCGGCGTGCTCGTTGTCCGGGCATTCGTCGCACTCAAAAACTTCGTTGGCTGTTTCACCGTGATCATCCACGAAAGTGATTTTCCACTTTTGCATCACTGCCTCCTCGAACAAACCCGTAAATGGGCTTACATCCATCTGGACTTTTACCCAGACCGATCGTTCAAACAGATTACGCCGTGCAAGCATGAAAAACACGGTCCCTGTAGGAGCGAAGCTTGCTCGTGAAGGCGGCATATCAGTCAATAAAAATGTCGACTGAAACACCGCTTTCGCGAGCAAGCTTCGCTCCTACAGGGGTTTTGCGTATTTCTTTAGTCGTTGCTTGGCTTGTTCACGGCCTGCAACACGTATTGCGGCAAGGCGAACGCGCCGATGTGGATTTCCGGATTGTAGTAGCGGGTGACGATGCCGCTACCTGCAAAGCGCTGTTGCAGGGTTTCGCGGGACAATTTGCGATAAGCGGTGTTGGTCGCGCCCCAGGCAAAAGTCATCGAACCGCCGATGTAAGTCGGCACGGCGGCCTGGTAGAAGTGCCAGTCCGGGAACAGGCTGCGCAGGCGGCCGGCGGTGGTTTTGACTTCTTCGATCTGCATGAACGGCGTGCCGTTCTGGGTCACCAGGATGCCGCCTTCGTTGAGGCAACGACGGCAGGCCTGGTAGAAGTTTTCCGAGAACAGCACTTCGCCCGGACCGATCGGGTCGGTGGAATCGGAAATGATCACGTCGAACTTTTCAGTGGTAGTGGCGACGAAACGCATGCCGTCGTCGATCACCAGGTTCAGGCGCGGATCATCGAATGCACCCTTGGAGTGGTTCGGCAGGAACTCCTTGCACATGTCGACCACGGTGCCGTCGATCTCGACCATGGTGATGTGCTCGACGTTACGGTGTTTGGCCACTTCACGCAGCATGCCGCCGTCGCCACCGCCGATGATCAGCACGCGCTTGGCGCTGCCGTGCGCCAGGATCGGCACGTGGGTGAGCATCTCGTGGTAGATGAATTCGTCGGCTTCGGTGGTCTGGATCACGCCGTCCAGCGCCATGACGCGGCCCATGCGCGGGTTCTCGAAAATCACCAGGTGTTGGTGTTCGGTGCGCACTTCGTGCAGCAGTTTTTCCATGCGAAAACGCTGGCCATAGCCTTCGTAGAGGGTTTCCAGGTAATCGCTGGTAGGAGTGTTGCTCATGGGAAGTGCTCCGATGAATGCGGTGGCAACGGACGGTTACCCGCCCATGATGGCCAATCGATCAGCTCGATTGCCCGGGAAAGGCGCGCATTCTACGTCGCGGAAGATGACAGGTCGAACCTTCTGACTCCACATACCTGTAGGAGCGAGGCTTGCCCGCGAAGGCGTCCGTGAGATCGCCAAAAGCTTCGCGGGCAAGCCTCGCTCCTACAGGGGGCAGTGTTCGTTGGGTCAGATACGCACGTTGCCCCTTGGCCCGGCGATGGCCCAGATGATCAGGCCCAGGACCGGCAGCAGCAGGATCAGCAGGACCCAGATGATTTTCATCCCGGTGTCGGCGCCACTTTTCAGCACGTTGATGATTGCCCAGATGTCCAGGACAAGGATGATAAGGCCCACCAGGCCGTTGAACGTGGAACCCATGGTGTCGCTCCCTAAGCGTTGTGTGCCCTCTCAGGATAGTCGGCCCCAGGGGTTTCGTTTCATGCCATCAAACGTGGATGGCGACTTTCAGGGCTTCCAGGGAAGGCGCGGCAGCAATGCCGACCTCGGCGCACAGCTCGAGCACACGCGGTACATCGTTGCCGTACACCAGCACCACTTGCAGCTCGTCGTCGAGCAACTGGCTGAAATTCATCAGCGTATAACCGCCGTTTTCCTTGTTCATGCTGCCCATTTGCACCTGGATGCGATTGAGCGCGGTCAGCGCTTCGGTCTTGGCCAGTTGCTTGGGTTTGATGTTGAAATCCACGCCCGGGCCAAACGAAGCGACGATCTGCGCGAACAGGTCCATATAGGTGTCAGCCTGGAACAGCACGGTTTCCGGCAGGCTGCCGACGACGACCCACTCGCCCAACGGAATCGGGAAGGTGTCGTCGTAGTTAATGTCCGGATTGGCTGTCAGAAAAGCCTCTGGATCGGCGTAGGCCTGGGCCGCTTCGTCGGCGACTTTGAGGATTTCGTCTTCGCTCATGCACCCGGAGCTGATTTTGCTGATGAGTTCGACGAGTGCGGCTTTCATGGGGGCGGAATCCTGTAGCGAGGGAATTTTGAAGGCGCGAAGGATAGCGCATTACGTCCCGCAGTTCCTGTGCGCGAGCGTGACCGGGAATGTTGACCCATATCAAGATCCGGCGCACGGGGCCGCGGCACAATGCTGGCACCTTGCCAATACTGTTTCCGCTATCAGAGAAGACCTCCATGGGTGCCTGGCTTAGCAACATCTCGCTGAAATATAAATTTTGGGCGGTCAACGCTGTCGCCTTCGTCACGACCCTGTTGTTGGTGCTGTATGCCGTACAGCTCGAACAACAGGCCCGCAGTCACGCATCCAAAGTGTCCGCCCAGGCACAGGCACGCCTGCTCGGCGCCTGGCCGGCCGGGCAAGCGCTGCCCAAGGCCGACAACCTGCTGACGTTCAGTCGCGGGCACGCGCCGTTGCTCAACGATCAACCCGTGCTGGAACTGACGGACAGCAACGGCTGGGTCGAGATCAACTCGATGCCGCTGTTCGGCGAAAACCCGTTGATGGGCGCCGAAGTGTTCGCGCGTGCCGACGGCCAACACATCGCCGTGATTGCCTATGGCCCGAGCCTGAGCCAGGTGTTCGAAGAACGTTTCGCCAACTACGCCGTGGCGGTGTTCATCCTGATGCTGGCGATGCTCGGTGCGTCGCAATTGTTGATCCGCTTTCTGCTCAGCCAGCTCAATACGTTGAAAGACGTCATGCTCCACGTCGAAAAAACCGGCGACCTCTCGGCCCGTGTGCCGCTGGCCTGCACGGACGAAGTCGGGCAGATGGCCGGTGCGTTCAACGCGATGCAGGCCGGTTACCAACGGGTGGTCAACACCGTCGCCAGCACCGCACGACAACTGGATGACGGTGCCGCTCGGCTGGCATCGAGCATGAACGAAGTGCGCCACGGCATGCTCGGTCAGCAAAGCGAGACCGATCAGGCCGCTACGGCGATCAACGAAATGACCGCCACCGTCTACCACATCGCCCAGCACGCCGGTGCCACCCGCGACCTTTCGAAAACCGCCGACACCCTGGCTGGCAGCGGCCAGGAAGTGGTCAGCCGCGTGCAGAAGTCGATTGCCGGGTTGTCCACTGGCGTCCAGCAGACGGCCGAGATGATTCAGCGTCTGGCCGAAGACAGCCAGAAGATCAACGGCGTGGTCAATGTGATCCACAGCATCGCCGAGCAAACCAATCTGCTGGCGCTGAATGCGGCGATTGAAGCAGCCCGGGCCGGGGAAATGGGTCGTGGTTTTGCCGTGGTCGCCGATGAAGTGCGCAACCTGGCCAAAAGCGTGCAGACCTCGACCGACGAGATCACCCTCATGGTTTCGGCGTTGCAGGCCGGAACGCGGGACGCGGTGGATTTCATGCAGGAAAGCTCGTTCAAGGCTGACGATTGCGTGCAACAGGCGCAAGAGGCTGGCGCCGCACTGGCCGAAATAACCAGCGCAGTGGCGCAGATGCGCGAAAGCAATACCCAGATCGCCGTGGCGGCGGAACAGCAGAGCCAAGTGGCGGAAGAGATGAATCGGGCGGTGGTGAGTATTCGCGATGTGACCGAGAACACCGTGAAGCAGACCGTGGACTCGGCGACGACCAGTAATGAGTTGGCGGCGCTGGCCGGGGAACTGAGTAAGGCTATAGGTCAGTTGAAACTTTAAGGGCCTCTTCGCGGGCAAGCCTCGCTCCTACAAGTCGTGCGCAGCCTTTGTAGGAGCGAGGCTTGCCCGCGAAGACGTCTGTGTGAGCAACATCAATTCCGAACATGAACACCTATCACTCCGATAGCCATCCTTGATTCGCCGCCCGCCCATGCCGCGCCTATTCTTCAATCATGTGTTCAACATGGATCGAGGATCAGCATCATGGGCAAACGTCACCCCAACCTTCCCGCCTGGCAATGGCGCGCTTACCCGGACAATCACCAGCACCCGGCCAATCTGGTGTTGCACCTGATTGCCGTACCGCTGTTCATCGTGGCGTTTCTGCTGCTGGTTTGCGGGGTGTTCAGCCTGAGCTTTGCGAATTTCGCGATTGGCGTCATCGGCCTGCTCGCGGCATTGGGCCTGCAGCGCCACGGTCACAGCCTGGAGGCGCAAGCCTCCGAGCCGTTCAGTGATCGCAAAGACGCGGTGTCACGCCTGCTGGTCGAGCAGTTCCTGACCTTTCCACGGTTTTTCCTCAGCGGCGGCTGGTGGCGCGCCTGGCGTGAGCGCCACCGTCGTCACTGATCAGGCGAAAACCGTCACCGTCTGCCGGCTCATGGCAATCAACTGATCTTCTGCGTTCCACAGCTGCGCCGCCGCGTGACCGTAGCCGTCAGCGGCATGTTCGATTTCAACGAGGTATTTGCACCAGTCCAGCGTGCTCAATTCCAGCACCGGCTGGACGAATTCGATTGTCCAGGTCAGCGTGCTGCCCATCGCCGGTTTCGTCAGGTGCGGCATCAAGGATGGGGGCCAGGCGTCCACCAGCGCCAGAATATGCGCCTCACTGACCGCCTCTTCCTTCACATCCCCGCGCAAGCGCACCCAACCGCCCATCTCGCGGGATTTATTGCCGGTGAACGGCAGGCCGCCAACACTCCAGCGCATCGCCAGATGGCGCATGAATTCCGGCAGTACGCCTTTGATAAATGGCAGCTCCTGGCAATCGTCCCAGTGCTTCATTTCGGGAGCCGGCGTGGCTGTTACCGCCACTTCGGACGGTCGCGAAGCGCCGAAGCTGCCCTGGATGAGTGTCACCACCTGGCCCTTCTGCATCGCCCGACCCAGTACTTGGCTGACCGCCTTGCCTTCGCGCAGAACGTCGACCTCAAAACTGACCGGCACTTCAGGCTCGACCGGCCCGACAAAGGTGATCGCCAGCGAACGTACAGGACGATCCGCCGGCACCTTCGCGCGCATGGCTTCGTATTGCAAGGCGGCCACCAGGCCACCAAAACTGGCGCGACCCTGCGCCCATTCGGCCGGAATAGACAGCTCCAGCGGCTGGCTGCGGACGGCGTCGAGCAGATCGGAAAAGCGCATGGAAACCTCAAGGGCAGAAAAGGAATAAAGAGATCTTAACCAGCCAGCTAAAACGGCACAGCGCTTATTCCGGCCAAAAGTACGGACAGATGGGCCGCGCATGGCTCGGCTCCACACCGAACCCATGTGGGAGCGAGCCTGCTCGCGATAGCGGTACAACATCCGACATTGATGCTGCTGATTTACCGCGATCGCGAGCAGGCTCGCTCCCACAAGGTTCTGTGTTGTCCAGCCAATTAGTGATCAAGTCATCCATGGTGGTTTCAGGATTTGAAACAGGTGGCACTTAGTTTGTCGAGCACACGGTCCGCGCGTCCCTCGGCCTGGGCCATGGTGGTTTTCCAGACCGCCACGCAAGGCTGCAAATCGGCTTCCTGTTCGGCCCGGGCCAGCCATTGCCAGCAATCGTGCCAATCGCCCAACGCGGCCTGGGCCGACTTCAATCTGGGCAGCGCCGGTTTCGGCAAGCGATCCAGCTCGGGATACGCCTCGATGCCATAACGCACGCGCTTGATCAGCAAGCGCAGGCGATGGCGATCATGGGCGGGATCGTGCAGTGCCTGGTCGAGTTTCTTCCATTGTTTGGCCAGGCGTTTCTCGATCCGTTGACGCAAGCCCTTGAGCAAACCCTGACGCTGCGAGGCGCGTATAAAGCGCGGAAAGGCGTCAAGGATCATCAGCAACTGCAACAGCTCAGGACTCGCCGCAACCGCCGGGTAAGCCTCGGCCATCTGCGCCATGCGCCGTTGCGCCGCCTCGGGTTGATCGTGCTCGAGCAAATACGCCGCCAGCACTTCGCGATCGCGCAACGGCGTGGTCAATTGCCCCACGGCCGATGCTGCCGCTTCCAGTTGCTCGACACCGGGCAAGCCACGCAATGGTCGCAGCAGGCTGCGCAAACGGCGAACCGTGGTGCGCAGATCGTGCAACGCTTCTGGATCGGTGCGGGCATTCAACCGGGCCTGACAGGCCAGCAAACGGACTTCCAGGCCCAGAACTTGAGCCACCAACCGATTAATCATGTGATTGACTCCAATTGTAGGAGCCGGCTTGCTGGCGATGGCAGCCGTGATGACGCCTTCACCAGCAAGCCGGCTCCTACAGATTAGCGCCTTGTTTAACGGCCAGCGCGTGACTCACGAATATAAAAGCGCGCCTTCTCGGCTTTCCTGGCGCAGCCTTCGAACGCTTCGAATTGCTGCTGGGTCTTGGCGCCGGTCAGCAACGACAGGGCCTTGGAGTAGCTGACGGTGCCGGCAAAACCTTCGGCCTTGGCCAGGTCCAGCTCACGCCACGCTGCATCGAGCCCGTTACCGCAGCTGTCACGGTAAGCGGTTTTGCCGGCACAACCGGCGAGTGCCAGCGCAATCAAGGGCACACAGATCCAGGCTTTCATCACTCACACCTCAACAATAGGAAAACAGTCGTGCACGTAAGACGGTCCGGCGCGTGAAAAGTGCCTTGCTCCCGCCGCCGAAACTATAGCGCTCGGGAGAATAACCATCTGCCGCCATGGAGTGTCGAAAAAACGACGCCTTCACCCTGCCAAGCGACCTTGACGATTGAAGCGCGCCCCTCGATGGGTGCATTGTTGAACCTTGTCAGACGAGGGCGATTCATGAAAAAGCGCGTCGCACTGGTGCTGGGCTCAGGTGGGGCCCGAGGATATGCCCATATCGGGGTCATTGAAGAGATCGAACGGCGTGGCTACGACATCTCCTGCATTGCCGGCTGTTCGATGGGTGCGGTGGTCGGCGGGATTTATGCCGCCGGCAAACTGGACGAATACCGTAACTGGATCGAAAGCCTGGATTACCTCGACGTGTTGCGCCTGGTGGACGTCAGTTTTCGGCTGGGGGCGATTCGCGGCGAGAAGGTCTTCGGGCAGATCCGCAAGATCGTCGGCGAAATCAATATCGAAGACTTGCGCATCCCCTACACGGCGGTGGCCACCGACCTGACCAACCAGCAGGAAATCTGGTTTCAGGAAGGTTGTCTGCACCAGGCGATGCGCGCCTCGGCGGCCATCCCGAGCCTGTTCACCCCGGTGATGCAAGGCAATCGCATGCTGGTGGACGGCGGCATCCTCAACCCTTTGCCGATCGTGCCCGTGGTGTCGAGCCATTGCGACCTGATCATCGCGGTCAACCTCAACTCCACCAACCAGCGTCACTATCAATTGCCGGTGATCCAGCGCCCTGCCGCGTTCAGGACCCGGTTCGACAGCCTGATCAACTCGCTGGGTTCGAAAATGCCGTTCCGCCGCAAACAGGCAGAACAATTGCTGTTGCTGGAAAAGGAAGCGTTGATGGCCGAGGCGGCCGAGATCAATCCCTGGGTCGAGTCCGCCGAACCCGAAGCCCAGCAACCGGCAGCCGCCCCTGAACGCGACGGTGCGCCGAAGTCGGCCACCGGTTCATTCATCATCGACAACGTGGGACCGGCGTCCTTGCTGGATTTGATCAACCAGAGTTTCGAGGTGATGCAGACGTCGTTGGCGCAGTACAAGATCGCCGGCTATCCGCCGGATATTCTGATCAACGTGCCGAAGCGGGTGTGCCGGTTCTTCGAGTTTTACAAGGCCCCGGAGTTGATCGCGCTGGGGCGCGAGATTGCGCGGGACACCTTGGATCGGTATGAGAATGAGCGGGATTCCTGAGGGTCTCGGGTGAATGTGAGGGCCTCATCGCCGGCAAGCCAGCTCCTACAAAGGTTGAGGTGATCACAAGATTTGCAAACGACTCTGGTCCCTGTAGGAGCCGGCTTGCCGGCGATGGGACCGGATCATCCAACACAAAAAACTAAACCCCACCCTCACTCAACAACCGATACCCAACCCCCGCCTCGGTCACGATAAACCGTGGCTGCGTCGGATCATCCGCCAGCTTCTGCCGCAAATGCCCCACCACAATCCGCAGATAGTGACTGTCTTCGGTATGGGTCGGCCCCCAGATATCCTTGAGCAATTGCTGCTGGGTGATGACCCTTCCCGGATGCCGCGCCAGTTGCGCCAGCACTGCGTATTCCTTGCGGGTCAACGCCACTTCGACGCCTTCGAGCAGCACCCGGCGATACGCCAGATCCACCGTCAATGGGCCGAACGTCAACGCCGCTTGTTGCGCCTCGCCCACCGGCGCCTGACGCAACAGGGCACGCACCCGCGCCAGAAATTCCTGGATACCGAACGGCTTGGTCACGTAGTCATTGGCCCCGCCATCCAGCGCTTCGACCTTCTGACCTTCACCGGCGCGCACCGACAGCACCAGCACTGGCACCGTCGACCACTCACGGAACTCGCGCAGCACTTGCTGGCCGTCCATGTCCGGCAGGCCGAGGTCGAGCACCAGCAAATCGGGTTTGTTCAATGCGGCTTGCGCCAGGCCTTCGGTGCCGGTGCCGGCCTCCAGCACTTTGTAGCCTTGGGAGGCGAGGCTGATGCGCAGGAACTTGCGGATCTGCGGTTCGTCGTCGATGACCAAAATGGTCGCGGTCTGGCTCATGGTTTCCGGTCGCGGCATGGAGATGTCCAAAGGGTATCAGGCTTCACTTTCAGTGCTCACTGTCCGCTCTCGATTTCAAAGGTAGGTTGTTCCTGCAAGGGCAAGTGAAGGGTGATGCAGGTGCCGCGCCCGTCGATGCCGTCATCGACGCTGATGCGCCCGCCGTGTGCGCCGACCATGCCCTGACAGATCGCCAGCCCCAGCCCGGTCCCCTGCCCGCCACGATCACCGCGTGCGGCGGTGTAGAACATGTCGAAAATCTTCGCCCGCTCCTCCTCCGGAATGCCCGGGCCTTCATCTCTGACCGAAAAGAACAGCTCGTTTTCATCCACGCCAGCGCGCAATTGCAAACGCCCATGCACCGGTGAAAACCGTGCGGCGTTTTCCAGCACGTTGACCAGCGCCTGCTCGATCAGCGCGGCGTGAACGAACAGCAGCGGCAGTTGCGCGGGCACATCGGTGCTGACCTGCAACGGTGCCAGCACCGCACGCAGGCGATTGAGCGAACTGCCAACGATGTCGGCCGGTGACACCCAGTCCCGCGCGAGCTTCAGCGCACCGTGACCGAGGCGGGTCATGTCCAGCAGGTTTTGAATGTAGCGATCGAGGCGCTCGGCTTCATCGCGCGTGCCTTCGAGCAGTTCGCGACGATCCTCCAGCGGGATGGCTTCGCCGAGCGCCAACAGGCTGTCGATGCTGCCGCGCATGGAGGTCAGCGGCGTGCGCAGATCGTGAGACACCGAGGCCAGCAAGGCACTGCGCAGTTGCTCGGTTTCGCCGTGCAGCCGCGCCGCTTCCAGGTCTTCGGCCAGTTGTGCGCGTGCCAGCGCCTGGGCCAGCGGCTGACTGAGCGCGGTCAACAAACGTCGACGCTGACCGCTCAAGGTCTGCCCTTCTTTGGCACAGACGCCGAGCAACGCCAGCGGCCCGTCTTCCACCGAAAGCGGCCACCACCACCAACGCCCGAACGGCAACGTGCCGGTGCCCGCGCCCGCCGGTTGATCGTGTTGCCAGGCCCAATCGGCGGCGGCGCGTTCGGCTTCGGTGAATTCCAGGGGGCCACCGGTTTCGACTTTCCAGCCCGCCTGACCGTCGCGATTAAGCAGGCACAGCTGCACGTCTTTCCAGCCGTTGAGATGCTGCGCGGCGGCGCTGACCACGGCCTGGCGGTCGGTGGCGGCGGTGAGTTTGCGCGACAGGTCGAGCAGTTCGGTGGTCTCTTCCTGCGTATCGCGCAACGCCTGCAATTGCCGGCGCTGGCGCGCGGCGAGGTTGCCGGTGAGCGCAGCCATCAGCAGGAAAAACAGCAGCGTCAGTACGTCTTCTTCGCGCTGGATGCTGAAGGAAAAATTCGGCGGAATGAACAGAAAATCGTAGGTCAGAAACGACAGCGCCGCACAGGCCAGCGCCGGGCCGAGGCTGCTGCGCACCGCCACCAGCAACACGGCGGCGAGGAACACCAGCGAGATGTTCGGCAGCGGCAAGACACTCGCCACGGCCCAGGCCAGTGCGCTGGCGAGCACGGTTGCGACCAGCGCCAGCGCATAGTCGAACCACACCAGTGACTGCGCCGAACGCTGGCGCGGCTGATGCTGTTCGTGATCGCTGTCGAGGACGTTGATTTCCAGTCCACGTGCATCGCGCAGCAAGCGTGAGGCCAGACCACCGCCGAACAGGCGCCGACGCAAACGCTGCCGGGACTGACCGACCAACACCAGGCTGGCACGGCGTTCGGCGGCGTGCTGGATCAGGGTTTTCGCAACTTCGCCGGCACGCAACAACACCACTTCGCCACCGAGACGTTCGGCCAGTTGCTGGGCACTTTGCAGACGCAGGCGCGATTGCTCGTCGCGCACGCTGCCGTTGTCCACGTGCACCAGGCTCCACGGCAAATGCCGGCGCTGGGCGACACGACTGGCGTGACGCACCAGGCGTTCGGCCTGAGCATCGCCATCGACACCGACCAGCAGCCGACCGCGTACAGCAGGTGCCGCCTGGCCGAGCTGGCGATACCCTTGCGCCAGATCGTTATCGACCTGAGCCGCTGCCGTCTGCATCGCCAATTCGCGCAGGGCGGTGAGGTTGGTCTGGGTGAAAAACGCATCGATGGCCGCCCGCGCCTGCTCCGGCACGTAGACCTTGCCGTCGCGCAGTCGTTCGAGCAGCTCGCGTGGCGGCAAGTCGATCAGCAGCAGTTCATAGGCTTCTTGCAGCACCCAGTCCGGCAAGGTTTCGCGGACCTGCACACCGGTGATGCCGCGCACCTGGTCGTTGAGGCTTTCCAGGTGCTGGACGTTGACCGTGGTGAAGACGTCGATGCCGGCGGCGAGCAATTCCTGAATGTCTTGCCAGCGCTTGGCGTGACGACTGCCGGGCGCGTTGCTGTGGGCCAGTTCGTCGACCAGCACCAGTTTCGGTTTGGCCGCGAGCAGGCCGTCGAGGTCCATTTCTTCGAGCATCACGCCACGGTATTCCGAGCGCACCAGCGGTTGCTGCGGCAAGCCGCCGAGCAGCGCTTCGGTTTCGGCACGGCCGTGGGTTTCGACCACGCCGGCGATGACTTTTACGCCCTGGCGCAGTTGGGTGTGGGCCGCTTGCAGCATGGCGTAGGTCTTGCCGACACCGGGCGCGGCACCGAGGAAAACCTTGAGCCGGCCACGGCCATCGCGGGGCAGGTCTGCTAACAGCGCGTCGGCGCGGCCGGAGTCGCTCATGCTTGAAGTTCTCTTTTTTCAGGTGTTGATGTGGTGATTGTTCTATCGCCATCGCTAGCAGGCTAGCTCCCACAGGGGGTATGCATTCCATGTGGGAGCTAGCCTGCTAGCGATTGGCAGCGCCACCGATTTACAACTTTTCCAGCGCCATATTCAGCGCCAACACATTCACCACCGGCGGGCCTACCAACGGCTGTTCGATGTGCGCGGCCAGCAGATTCTGAAGCGTAGACACCGGCAGATTCCGCGTCGCCGCAACACGCGCCAGTTGATAGGCAATCGCCGCTGGTGGCAAGTGCGGATCAAGCCCGCTGCCAGAAGTGGTCAACAGCGCCAACGGCACCGGCCCCTGGCCTGGCACCAGCAGTTTATTGGCATCGTCGATCACCCGAGTGGCCAGCGCGGGATTGCTTGGCGACAGGTTGCTGGCGCTGCTCGATACCGTGGCGAAAGCACCGGCCGACGGGCGCGGATGGAACCACGCGTCACCGGTGAAATCCTGGGCAATCAGCGAAGAGCCGCGGACTTTGCCGTCGGCGTCACGCACGAGGCTGCCATTGGCCTGATCCGGGAACGCGACCTGCGCGACGCCAGTGACCACCAACGGGTAAGCGACGCCGGTGATCAGGGTCATCAGGACCAGCAGGCTCAGGGCCGGACGTATCATTGTGGACATTTCAAAATCCTCGAATTCGGTGAACAGATTCGGTGTTCATATAGATGAACCGTGGTGCATTCTTCGCGAGCAAGCTTCGCTCCTACAGGGCGGTGTCACACCTGTAGGAGCCGGCTTGCCGGCGATCGAGCGCGAAGCGCTCGCCAAGGGTCAAACCAAATGCAACGCCGTCAACAGCATGTCGATCGCCTTGATGCCCACGAACGGCACCAGAATTCCGCCCAGTCCGTAGATCAACAGGTTGCGGCGCAGCAACGCCGCCGCACTCGCCGCCTGTACACGCACGCCACGCAAGGCCAGTGGAATCAGCACCACAATGATCAAGGCGTTGAACACGATTGCCGACAGAATCGCGCTCTGCGGACTGCTCAGTTGCATGACGTTGAGCACACCCAGTTGCGGGTAGATCGAGGCAAACAGCGCCGGCAGAATCGCGAAGTATTTGGCGACGTCGTTGGCAATGGAAAAAGTCGTCAGCGCACCGCGAGTCACCAGCAATTCCTTGCCGATCTGCACCACGTCCAGCAGCTTGGTCGGGTCGCTGTCGAGGTCGACCATGTTGGCCGCTTCGCGCGCCGCTTGCGTACCGTCGTTCATCGCCATGCCGACGTCGGCCTGGGCCAGGGCCGGGGCGTCGTTGGCGCCGTCGCCGCACATGGCGACCAGACGACCGTCGTTCTGCTCATGACGAATGCGCGCCAGTTTTTTCTCCGGCGTAGCTTCAGCCAGCACGTCGTCCACACCGGCTTCGGCCGCAATCGCCGCGGCGGTCAGCGGGTTGTCGCCGGTCACCATGACGGTGCGAATTCCCAGTTTGCGCAGCTCGGCGAAACGCTCACGGATGCCTGGCTTGACCACGTCCTTGAGGTGGATCGCGCCGAGCAATTTACCGTCGGCGCACACCAGCAACGGCGTGCCGCCGCTCTGGGCGATCTTGTCGATTTCCCGGGACAGTGCCGGGGCGAGATCGGCGCGTTTCAGTCCGACGAACGCCAGCAACGAATCCACCGCGCCCTTGCGATACACACGGCCCTGATAGTCGACACCGGACAAGCGAGTCTCGGCGCTGAACGGCACCGCCGTCAGCACTTCGGTGGCAGGCTCGGGTTGTGGATGAATGCCGCGCAGGTACTCGACGATGGACTTGCCTTCCGCGGTGTCATCGGCCAGCGAAGCGAACAGCGCACCCTCGGCCAACTCTTTGGCGCTCACACCCGGTGCGGCATACACCGCGGTGCAACGACGGTTACCGAAGGTGATGGTGCCGGTCTTGTCCAGCAGCAAAACGTGCACGTCCCCCGCCGCCTCCACGGCGCGCCCGGATTTGGCGATCACGTTCAGGCGTACCAGACGGTCCATGCCGGCGATACCGATGGCCGAGAGCAAACCGCCGATGGTGGTTGGAATCAGCGTGACCAATAACGCCACCAGAAACACCAGCGGCAGGCTGCCGTTGGCGAAGTGGGCGAACGGTTGCAGGGTCACGACCACCAGCAGGAAGATCAGCGTCAGGCCGATCAGCAGGATGTCGAGCGCCACTTCGTTCGGGGTTTTCTGGCGTTTGGCGCCTTCGACCAAAGCGATCATGCGGTCCAGTGTCGACTCGCCAGGGTTGGCGGTGATGCGCACCAGCAGCCAGTCGGAGACCAGTCGGGTGTTGCCGGTGACGGCCGAACGGTCGCCGCCGGATTCACGGATCACCGGCGCGGATTCACCGGTAATCGCCGCTTCGTTGACCGCCGCGATGCCTTCGATGACCTCGCCGTCACCGGGGATCATTTCCCCGGCTTCGACGCGCACCACATCGCCCTTGCGCAGGCTGGTGGCCGGCACCACTTGAAAGGCGCCGCTGCCGGTTTTGCGGCGTGCGCTCAAGCCTTCGCTGCCAGCCTTGAGGCTGTCGGCGCGAGCCTTGCCGCGACCTTCGGCCAAGGCTTCGGCGAAGTTGGCGAACAGCACGGTGAACCACAGCCACAAGGCGATTTGCGCAGCGACGAAGGTCGGCACGGCGCTGTCGGGAATGAAGCACAGCACGGTGGTCAGGACGGCGGTCAGTTCGACCACCAGCATCACCGGCGCACGCTGCAATTGCCGTGGGTCGAGCTTGACGAAGGCTTGCACCAGCGCCGGACGCCACAGGGCCGAGATCGCGGTTTTCGGTTGTTCCGGCGCCTTGACGGTGGCGGCTTTACTTACGGGCATATTCATCATTGACTCCTTAGAAGCCCATGCTCAGATGTTCAGCGATTGGGCCCAGCGCCAGGGTCGGCAGGAAGGTCAAACCACCCACCAGCAATATGGTCACGGTCAGCAACGTCACGAACAGCGGGCCGTGGGTCGGGAAACTGTTCTGGCCGATCGGTGCGGTTTTCTTCATCGCCAGGCTGCCGGCCAGGGCCAGTACCGGGAGGATGTAACCGAAGCGACCGATCAACATGCCCAGGCCGAGCATCAGGTTATGGAACGCGGTGTTTGCACCGAAGCCGCCGAACGCCGAACCGTTGTTGGCACTCGCCGAGGTGTAGGCGTACAGCAACTGACTGAAACCGTGGGCACCGGGGTTGCTCACCGAGGCGCCCGGGCCCGGCAGGCTCGCGGCAATCGCGCCGAGCACCAGCACGCCGACCGGCATCACCAGCAAAGTCACCACCAGCAGTTGCACTTCCTTGGCCTGCAGTTTCTTGCCGAGGTATTCCGGGGTGCGGCCGATCATCAGGCCGGCGAGGAACACCGCGATCAGCACGTTGAGCAACATGCCGTAGAGCCCGGCACCGACGCCGCCGAAGATCACTTCGCCGACCATCATGTTGACCATCGCGACCATGCCGCTCAGCGGGTTGAGGCTGTCGTGCATGCCGTTGACCGAGCCGTTGGACGCGGCGGTCGTGGTCACCGACCACAGCACTGTGGCGGTGGTGCCGAAGCGCGCTTCCTTGCCTTCCAGCGGCGCGGTCTGTTCGACGGCGACGTTGTTCAGGGTCGGGTTCGGTTGGTATTCAGCCCACAGCGAGGTCGCGCCGCCAATCAGGAACAGCGCCAGCATGCAGGCGATGATCGCGCGGCTCTGACGCAGGTCTTTGACGTAATGACCGAAGGTGAATACCAGGGCGACCGGGATCAGAATGATCGAGGCCACCTCGAACAGGTTGCTCCACGCCGTCGGGTTCTCGAACGGGTGCGCCGAGTTGACGCCGAAGAAGCCGCCACCGTTGGTGCCCAGTTGCTTGATCGCAATCTGGCTGGCGGCCGGGCCGAGCGGGATCACCTGATCGACGCCTTGCATCGTCACCGCATTCACGTACTGCGCGAAAGTTTGCGGCACACCCTGCCAGACCAGGTACAGCGCCAGCAGCAGGCACAGCGGCAGCAAGCCGTAGAGGGTGGCGCGGGTCATGTCGACCCAGAAATTGCCCAGGGTTTTGGTCGATTTGCGACCGATGCCGCGACACAACGCAACCAGCACAGCGAGGCCGGTGGCGGCGCTGACGAAGTTCTGCACGGTGAGGCCGACCATCTGGCTCAGGTAGCTCAACGAGGCTTCGCCGCTGTAGCCCTGCCAGTTGGTATTGGTCATGAAACTGACGGCGGTGTTGAACGCCAGCGTCCACTCCTGACCCGGCAGGTTTTGCGGGTTGAGCGGCAAGTGGTCCTGGAACAACAGGATCGCGAACAACAGCAAAAAGCCCGCAAGGTTGAAGGCGAGCAAGGCCAGGGTGTATTTCTGCCAGCTCTGTTCGGCTTGCGGATCAACGCCGGCCACCCGATAACAGCCACGCTCCACAGGTCCCAGGATCGGTGTCAGCCAGGTGCGCTGGCCTTCCATGACCTTGTAGTAGAACCGCCCGAGAAACGGTGCCGGGATCAGCACCACGGCGAAGAAGGCCAGGATCAGCCAATAGTCATAACTGTGCATAGCCGCTCCTAGTTCCGGTCCGCGCGCAACAGCGCAACCAACAGATAAATGAACAGCCCCACTGCCAACAGCAGTGACACCCCGTCCAGAACGCTCATGGAAGTTCTCCGTGTTACGGCGTATTGCCGCGTGTGGAGTCATTGTCGGAAGGAAGGCTGTAAAGGAGCGAGATCGAGGGGGTTGGCTGGGCATAAAGAAAGTGTAAAGAGTGGGTTTATGCCTTTGTTACAGCGGTGTTTGGGCGGGCCCCTTCGCGGGCAAGCCTCGCTCCTACAGTTTTGAATGCGCCGATCCCCTGTAGGAGCGAGGCTTGCCCGCGAAGACGGCATAACAGACACCAACGCCCCCAACTGATGCATAAAACCCATCCATCCAGCGCCGAACATCCCCGATACGACACCTTTTTGCGCTTTACGACGGCCATCACCACACTGGCACGCCCACTGCACACGCCCTCCCCGAGCTGTCCAAACCGTTC
Organism: Pseudomonas sp. BF-B-15; assembly: GCF_019946675.1. NCBI lineage: Bacteria > Pseudomonadati > Pseudomonadota > Gammaproteobacteria > Pseudomonadales > Pseudomonadaceae > Pseudomonas > Pseudomonas sp. BF-B-15. Next base: position 23,473 of record NZ_JAGYFZ010000027.1, on the reverse strand, counting down.
AGGGAGCAAACGCATGAACACACAACTCAAACCCACGCTGGGCACGCTGCACCTGTGGGGCATCGCGGTCGGGCTGGTGATTTCCGGTGAGTATTTCGGCTGGAGTTACGGCTGGGGCGTGGCGGGCACACTTGGTTTTCTGGTGACGTCCTTCATGGTCGCCACGATGTACACCTGCTTCATCTTCAGCTTCACCGAGCTGACCACGGCGATCCCCCACGCCGGCGGTCCCTTTGCCTACAGCCGCCGCGCCTTTGGCGAGAAAGGCGGATTGATCGCCGGGCTGGCGACGCTGATCGAATTCGTCTTCGCCCCACCGGCCATCGCACTGGCGATCGGCGCCTACCTCAACGTGCAATTCCCCGCCCTCGACCCGAAACACGCAGCGGTCGGCGCCTACATCGTGTTCATGGGCCTGAACATCCTCGGGGTGAAACTGGCGGCCACCTTCGAGCTGGTGGTCTGCGTACTCGCGGTGGCTGAATTGCTGGTGTTCATGGGCGTGGTTGCGCCGGCGTTCAGCTTCAGTAACTTCGCGCTGAACGGCTGGGCCGGCTCCGATGTGTTCGGCGCACCGGCGATTGCCGGGATGTTCGCGGCGATTCCGTTTGCCATCTGGTTTTTCCTCGCCATCGAAGGCGCCGCCATGGCTGCCGAAGAAGCCAAGGACCCGAAACGCACGATTCCCAAGGCGTACATCAGCGGCATTTTGACCTTGGTGTTGTTGGCCATGGGCGTGATGTTCTTTGCCGGCGGCGTCGGCGACTGGCGCACTTTGTCGAACATCAACGACCCGCTGCCGCAAGCGATGAAAACCGTGGTCGGTGAAAGCTCCGGCTGGTTGCACATGCTGGTGTGGATCGGCCTGTTCGGTCTGGTGGCGAGTTTCCACGGGATCATCCTCGGTTACTCGCGGCAGTTCTTCGCCCTTGCGCGAGCCGGTTACCTGCCGGCGTCGCTGGCCAAACTCTCGCGTTTCCAGACGCCGCACCGGGCAATCATCGCCGGTGGTGTCATCGGGATCGCGGCGATCTACAGCGACGGCTTGATCAACCTCGGCGGCATGACGCTGACCGCCGCGATGATCACCATGGCAGTGTTCGGCGCGATCGTGATGTACATCATGAGCATGCTGAGCCTGTTCAAGCTGCGTAAAACCGAGCCGAACCTGGAGCGCACTTTCCGCGCGCCGTGCTACCCGTTGGTGCCGGCCATTGCACTGGTGCTGGCGGTGGTGTGCCTGGTGGCGATGGCGTGGTTCAACGCGCTGATCGGCGCGATTTTCCTCGGCTTCATGGCCGTGGGTTTCGTGTACTTCATGCTGACCGCGCAATTGCGCGCCGATGCACCGGCGGACGCGATGTTGACCGGGCTCTGAATCGCAGCAGGTGTTGCGGGTCGATCAGGCATAGAATGGAACCACTGCGAAATTGAATCGCTCAAAGTGGTATGCACGATCGATTGGCGAAACCCGCCAATCGGCCTGCCTTCAAGGAGAGCCCTATGCCCTGGTATGCCTGGTTGATTCTGATCGTTGCAATCGGCTCGATCGTGGGTGGTTTGATGTTGTTGCGCGACACCGCCCATAAGGTCGAACTGACCGATGAGCAACGCAAACGCGTCGCTGAACGCAACGCGCAAGCGGATGCCAAGGATGCGCAGGACCGCTGAAAAAACCTGATCCCTGTAGGAGCGAGCCTGCTCGCGATGCACCTGAGAACAACGCGTTTATTCAGAATAAACGCGTTATCGTTAACGTCCATCGCGAGCAGGCTCGCTCCTACAGGTGACGGCTATTTTTCCCAATCGGCCTTGGCGATGTGCAAGCCATGCAGCCCTTTGTACGCCGCACGCTCCGGCTGGCTCCAGCCTTCGAGCAGTGAATCCTCCAGTTTGTAGATCTCCACCCCAAGCGGGCGACACACGCTCAGCGGGTCCTGCGCGTCCGGCCCCCACATGGCCAGCGACAGATCGCCCCCCGGGCAGGTCGACAGCGCACACAACAGATCAATCTCGGCAAAGAATTCCAGGTAGTCGCCCTTCTGCGCCGGACAGGCTTTCATGAAGTACATGTCGTCGTGATTGAGGCCGGTGCACTGGAAAATGTTCAGCACGTCATGCACGTCGAACTCGGTCAGGCCATGGGGCAACACTGCGCGGGTCAGGTTGGAGTGGCAGTGATGGTGGAAGTCTTCGCCGGTGAGCATTTTGTTCACATAGGGATCGCAGCGGGTGCCGAGCAAGTCGTGCAGGCGCCCACCATGTTCGTCAATGCCGTAGTCGGCCAGGCTGTCATCGGTGATGGTCACCAGCGGCCGCAAGAATGGCAGGTTCGACCAGAGCCGGTCGTGAGTGCTGACATGCGCCCCCTGCAACTGCCGCGTGCGCGAAGCCCACAAGCGTTCACGCGGATCGTTGGCATTCCAGACGTTGAAATCCCCGACTTGCGGGCCGACCGGCGTGGTCACGCGAAACACGTGCCCGGCCGGGACATGCCAAGCGCGGCCGGTGCGGATCGGCACTTCGAACTGCTCGATCAGCGTGCGCCCCTCCTTCGTATCCCGGATCTTTTCATAGAAGGCTTTGTCCACCTGCAAGGCCGAACCTTTGCTGACTTGGTAGGCCGCTGGATAGTCTTTGTACATGGCACGAATCCTCGATCAGTGATGGGAAGAAGGGGCAAGCATTTGCAACAGAAGGTGCTCGGAATCGTCGAGATAGCGGCTCATGGCGTCCTCGGCGGCGCGTTTGTCGCCTTCGGCCAGCAGCTCGTGAATCTGCCGGTCACGCGCCAGCCAGGGCGCCTGAAACCGTGATTCATCGGGCGCGGCGCAAAACACCAGGCGCAGTTGCGCGACGACATTGGTGAAGAACTCATCGAACAACGGGCTGCGCAGCAACCCGACGATGTGTTGATGAAACGCCAGGCTGTGCGTGCCCACGGCGCGCCAGTCCTCGCGCTCCCGGGCCAGTTCGGTGGCTTCCAGGGCTTCGAGCATCCGGTCGGACTGATAATCGCGCAGCGGCTGACTGGCACTGATGGCCTGCAACTCTAGCGTGCGGCGGACGTTGAACAGATCCCGCACATCGTCGACGCCCAAGCGACGCACCATCACACCTTTGTTGCGCACATAACGGGTCAGACCTTCCTGCCCCAATCGATGCAAGGCTTCGCGGATGGTGTTGCGGGAAGCGTTGTAGGCTGACACCAGATCGTTTTCCACCAGCGCCATGCCGGGCAGCAAACGACCGCCAATGATGTCGGCGCGTAACTCCAGGGTGATGTGGTCGGCTAGGGACAGTCCGCTGTTCATACTTATCGCCTCATGATTGTTCAACAATCGTCAGCTAACGGGTAATCACTATCCGTGCCAGTTCGGTCGAGACGTCATGAAGGAGTTGGACGCATCTGCATGCTTTTTAGAAATAGAAGTACAGTCACCATCCCATTTCCATTGGTTAAGATGGCGCATTGTTGCGGAGATACCAGATGCGTTACTCGCAGGACCATAAAGCTCAGACCCACAAACGCATCATCAAGGAAGCTTCAGCGCGATTTCGCCGCGACGGTATTGGCGCGACCGGCTTGCAGCCTCTGATGAAAGCGCTGGGCTTGACTCACGGCGGCTTCTATTCGCATTTCAAGTCCAAGGATGAGCTGGTAGAAAAGGCCCTGCAGGCTGCAGGCGCCGAGGTGGAAGTCATCTGCGCCGAACTGTTCGCTCAGGAACGCCCACTCGAGGCATTCATTGACGCGTACTTGTCCGAATGGCACCAGACTTCGCCCCATGAAGGGTGCCCGTTGCCGACCATGTCATCGGAACTCGGCCTGCGCGGACAGCCAAGTCCGACCTCCGACGTGGTGCTCAATGCGCGGCTCGAACAAATACAAGGCACCCTTGAAGGTGATGATGCCGCCGACCAGAGCATCTTCATCATGTCCGCAATGGTCGGGGCGCTGCTGTTGTCGCGCAGTGTCGAGAGCGCCGATCTGGCCCAGCGGATTCTCGACGTCACGCGCGATTTTCTCAAAAAGCCTCGGGATTAACCCTGCCAGCGTTTAAAGAGCACGCTGGCATTGACCCCACCAAAGCCGAAACCGTTGGACAGCGCATACTCGATGGCCATCGGTCGCGCCTGACCACGGACGATATCCACGCCTTGCGCCGCCGGATCCGGGTTATCCAGGTTGAGGGTGGCCGGCACGATCTGATCACGGATCGCCAACAGCGTGAAGATCGCCTCGATCCCGCCCGCCGCGCCGAGCAAATGCCCGGTGGCCGACTTGGTCGACGTGACCGCAATCTTGTTATCCGTGCCGAACAACGATTTGATCGCAGCCAACTCGCCCAGATCTCCAACCGGCGTCGAGGTTGCGTGAGCATTGAGGTGCTGCACCTGTGCCGCAGCAACGCCCGCCTGAGCCAGCGCCAGTGACATCGCCCGTCGCGCACCACTGCCATCTTCGGGGCCAGCGGTCAGGTGATAGGCGTCGGCGCTGGTGCCGTAACCGACCAGTTCCGCCAGCGGTTGCGCACCACGGGCCAGTGCATGCTCCAGGGATTCGATCACCAGAAGGCCTGCGCCCTCACCCATGACAAAACCATCGCGGTCACGGTCGAACGGACGCGAAGCCCGCTCCGGGGTTTCGTTATATCCACTGGACAACGCGCGAGCCGCAGCGAACCCGGCGAGACTGACACGATCGATCGACGCCTCCGCACCGCCACACACCGCAATGTCCGCCTCCCCGCAACGGATCAGCCGCGCCGCATCGCCAATCGCCTGAACCCCGGCCGCGCACGCCGTTACCGGAGCACCCAGGGGGCCTTTGAATCCGTGCTGGATCGACACATGGCCCGCGGCCAGATTGACCAGAAAGGAGGGAATGGTGAAAGGCGACAAACGCCGCGGGCCACGACTGTCGGTGGTGCGGACCGCATCGGCAATCGCGCCGAAACCACCGACCCCCGAACCGATAATGGTCGCCGTACGCTCCTGGGCATTGGCGTCCTGTGCCTGCCAACCGGCTTGCTCAAGCGCCTGACGTGCCGCTTCCATGGCAAACATAATGAAGCGGTCCATCTTCTTCTGCTCTTTGGGTGGCGTCGCACGATCCGGATCAAAACCCGCCTCGGCATCTTCGGCCAGCGTCGGCACTGCGCCACCGACCTTGGCCGGCAGATCAGCCACGACTTCGTCCGGCAGGTTGCGCAATCCCGAACGTCCGGCCAACAGACGCTCCCAGACGGCTTCGACCCCGCTACCCAGCGGAGACACCAAACCCATGCCCGTTACAACCACTCGACGTTCACTCATACCGCAACTACCTCAAGCCAATGGAGGGTGCCTCACTTGTAACGCGAAGCGGCCTTGCTTTTGGAAAGATTCGGCGCCATCACCAGACGCGCCGCGACAAACGCATCCCAGTCGGAGGCATCCGGCAACGAAGGAATGGTGATCAGTTCTCCCTGGTCCAGCCCCGACAACGATGCATCGACCATCTCGCCCGCTTCCATGACCATGTCCGCCGGGATCTGGCTTGCGTCAATACCGGAACGCTCCCAGATTTCGGTGCGAGTCACGCCTGGCAACACCGCTTGCACTTTGACCCCGGTGCCATCCAGCTCGGCATTCAACGACTGGGTCAGGCTCAACACATAAGCCTTGCTGGCGCTGTAAGTGGCGTTGAAGCGCTCGGGGAACAACGCCACCACCGAGGCGATGTTGATGATCGTACCCCGGCCGGCTTTGGCAAAACTGGCGGCCGCCGCCGAAGCCAGGCGCGTGACCGTCGTTACGTTCAATTGAATCAAACGTTCCAGTTGGTCCAGATCGGCGTTGGCCAGCAAGCCATCTGCCGCGACACCCGCGTTATTCAGCAGCAGACTGATACTCGAATCGCTGCGAAGGCGTTGCTCAAGTTTCAGCACATCATCCTTTTGCGTGAGATCCGCTTTCAGCACCTCGACCTGAACACCATGCTCGGCGCGCAGCTTGCTCGCCGCGGCCTGAAGACGCTGTTCGTCACGTGCGACCAGCAACAAATCAAAACCGCGCGCGGCCAAGCGCTCAGCGTAAATGGCACCAATCCCGGATGAAGCACCGGTAACAAGAGCCGTACCTTGGGTCTGGACAGAATTCATGACGTGCTCCTGGAATGCGTAAGGAAAAAGAAAAGCGCTTGCGCTTCAGAGCGCCAAGCCGGATGACGAATTTATTATAGGCATAATTTAATAACAATATGATAGCCGTAATTTTTCACCTGCCGACGGAAGGCGCTAAATCACCACGTACGCCAGAATGCAAAAAGGCCGGTCAATGACCGGCCCATGGCGCTGAATTACAAGCTTAGTTCACCTCAAGCTTTTCGCGGTTCTTATCCAGAATGGCTTTGCCGATTCCCTTCACTTCGAGCAGCTCGTCCACCGATGCAAACGGCCCATTACTCTCACGATAGGTAACAATCGCCTTGGCCTTGGCTTCCCCGATGCCGGACAACTCCCGTTGCAGGGTCGACGCGTCGGCCTGATTCAAATCAACCTTTTCGGACTGAACCTTGGGAGCGACCTCCATGACCAGAGGTGCAGTGCCCGCCTCCGACTTGGCCGCAGGTGCAGCAATAGCGGCGACAGAGGCAGTGCTCAGGAGGGCAAAAATCAGAGAGTAGAAGTAGCCAGTACGCATAAATGAAGCTCCATGACATCAATTGGGAAAGCAGCTTTTCCGAAGCTGCCTTCCAAACTTAGGCGATGTCTGGAGCCTGTCAAAAATGTGTCAGTTACAGGATGTGAAACAATCAGGGCTCGAGGCGACGCTGCTGATAGATCCAGTCGACGATCTCGCCGTCAGGGGTATAGCCGCTGACCGTTTCGCGCAGAAGCTGGCGGACTCTTGAATAATCATCCTGATCAACCGCTGCCAGCAATTCGCCCAACCGCGCCTTCAGCACATCCCAGGTCAGGTAATCTTCGCTGGCCGTCATGATCATCGGATGCGAGGTCGCCGCAACGTTGTCGCCGATCAGCAGCTCTTCGTAGAGCTTTTCACCCGGGCGCAGGCCGGTGAATTCGATCGAAATGTCACCGTGGATATTTTTGTCCGACCGGACACTCAACCCTGACAGATGAATCATTTTCTCTGCCAACTCGATGATTTTTACCGGCTCGCCCATGTCCAGCACGAAAACGTCCCCGCCCTGCCCCATCGACCCGGCCTGGATCACCAACTGAGCGGCCTCGGGAATGGTCATGAAATACCGGGTGATTTTCGGGTGTGTGACGGTCAACGGTCCGCCAGCCTTGATCTGCTTGTGGAAAAGCGGGATCACGGAACCTGACGAGCCCAACACATTACCGAACCTGACCATGGTGAAACGGGTCTTGTTGACGCGAGACACGCTGGACTTGTCGCCAAACAACACAGGTGCTTTTTCACGGCTGAGCGCCTGCAATGTCAACTCTGCAAGTCGCTTGGTACTCCCCATTACATTGGTGGGGCGAACAGCCTTGTCGGTGGAAATCAGTACAAAGTTTGCAACTCCGGCCTGAAGTGCAGCCTGGGCCGTATTTAACGTGCCCATGACATTGTTCAACACGCCTTCTGCAATATTGTGCTCGACCATAGGTACATGTTTGTACGCTGCGGCGTGGTAAACCGTATCGACATGCCAGGTCTTCATGACGTCCAGCAACTTGTTCTCGTTACGGACAGAACCCAGGATCGGCAGCAGTTTGACGGACAACGATTCACGCGCAATTCGCTGCTCAAGCTCGGACAGGATGCTGTAAAGGTTGAACTCGCTGTGTTCGAACAACAACAGGGTCGTAGGCCTTAAAGCAAGTATCTGCCGGCACAGCTCCGAACCGATTGATCCGCCCGCACCGGTAACCATCACTGACTGGCCGGTGATGCAATGCTCCAGCAGGTCCTCTTGAGCCGGTACCGCATCACGCCCAAGGAGGTCGGCAATGTCCACTTCCTGGATATCGTCGACCTTGACCCGGCCACTGGCCAGATCCATGAATCCGGGCACGCTGCGCACATGAAGCGGGAAGCGCTCCAGGTAGCCCAGAATTTCCCGGCGGCGCCCACGGTTGGCCGAAGGGACTGCAAGCAGGATTTCCTGGGCGCCTGTCGTATCAATCAGTTGCTGGATATGCTTGGGCTTGAACACCTGCAACCCGGAAATGACACGACCGGCAATACTTCCGTCATCATCGATGAACGCAACCGGGCGCATCACCCTGCCCATGCGCAGCGCCGCAACAAGCTGGTTGCCTGCGGCGCCAGCGCCGTAAATGGCCACTTTCGGCAAACCATTATCACGATTGGCAAAAGGCACATGTTGCGCCGCCGCGAACCAATCACCCAAAAAGTACTGGCGCATTGCCAAACGCAAGCCACCAATCATGATCAGGCTCAACCACCAGTAGTTGAACATAATCGAGCGGGGCACGACCGTTTGATGATTGCTATATAAATAGACGATGACGCCAAGAATAAGCGAAGAAAGGCTGACGGCTTTAATTATCGCGATAAGTGCATCATTACCGAAATAACGCATCACGGCGCGATACATGCCAAATCGAATAAACAACGGGATGGCAACGACGGGAGCACTAAGAAATAACCAGAGGTGCTGTTGAACAGGGCTGTTCATTTCGTCGATCCCTAGACGAACGACAAAAGCCATCCATAACGAGACCCAAACCAAACCAACATCGGCAACTACCTGCAGGACCCGCTTGTGTCGGCGCGGAAGGCTCAACAAAAAAGCTCTTATTTTATCCATAACCCTATCGAACACCTCACCAAGCTCCTGAAATCAAAAAATAAACTATTGCCTTTGAACCCGCAAAGAAAACCGGCCGATTTACGATGAAATACCAGCGCGGGCAAATGCCGCACCAGCGTAAGGACTGCATCAAAAAATAAACTTCGATCAGGCACCCTTGTACCAAAACAGCTGGAGGGAGGCAGGGCCTGACAGGCTACCGAAGGCAATCCCGATATAATACCTGTGTTGCGGCAGAAATCCCTGATTGCAGGCAAAATTACTGCCATCAAACGCAAGGGCAACCCGGGCGGCCTCGGTTACCCCGGCAGGTGCCGGTAAAAAATGACGAACGTGCCGGAATCGCGGTTCCTACCTGATACAATGCCCCGAACTGCACGCAGCCTATAAGAATCGCAGCTACACCCCTCCGGTGTTGTATCAAAACTGATCAAGATGACCACAAGGAATAGTCTCTCGCCATCAGGCCTTTCACGATTGGCGAGGCACATCTGGCAATCGGCCGGCACCCTGACAACCAATCCGGAAGAAAATTCACTGCATCGAAGACGCATCAAGCTGCAACCTTGGAAAGCATCGAACAAAGAAGGCTATAATCCGCGGCGCCTAAAAAGCTTTCCAGTTCTTAGCGATAAAGAAGAGCGAGCAGGGACACGCTGTAAGAAACTTCTGTCTCCGACGAAAGACCCGGCTAACACGAACTGAACGGTTGACCCCCGATGACAAAGATGTCACTCCGCGATCGAGATCATGCCAGCGGAAGTAAACAGACCCGCTGCGAGCACCTTCTCGAGAGGGATCAGGCTGTCTCCAGGAAGGGGTGGATTAGATCGATTGAACAGCGCGCCCCAAAGGACAATGATATCCATCTCCTACACTCGCCGACGCCCATGTTTTTTGCTCCTCTGATACTGGAAGGGTTCGGCGATGGCCGCTTGGCAACCAGAGACAATCTGCGCCAGACAATGATCCTGCGCCCGCACACCGGGCTGCTTGTGGATCAGACTCCCGGCAAAACCCTGCGTGCCTGCGCCGCTACTCCGTTAGCGGTAAATAGCGGTTCTGTGCAGCACAAGGAAACAGTGCAAAAACCAATCGAATTCGCCCTTCTCTCATTCGCGTGATAGGCCTGTGCACGCAATAATTTTTTTTATTTTTTAATAGCGGTGTAGCTATGACTTTGAAAACCTTGTGTGTGTTTGGCACGCGCCCCGAAGCAATCAAAATGGCCCCTTTGGCGTTAAGCCTCGCGGCGGACGAACGCTTCGAAGCCAAGGTATGTGTAACCGGCCAGCATCGCGAGATGCTGGACCAGGTACTGAATCTTTTCGAGATCACGCCTGACTTCGATCTGAACATCATGAAGTCTGGCCAGGACTTGACGGACGTCACCACCACTATTTTGCAAGGCATGAAATCGGTCTTCGCCGAGTTCAAGCCCGACATCGTCCTCGTGCATGGCGACACTGCTACCACGTTCGCCACTACCCTGGCGGCCTACTACCAACAGATCCCTGTCGCTCATGTCGAGGCCGGCCTGCGCACGGGCAATCTCTATTCGCCCTGGCCAGAAGAAGCCAACCGCAAGTTGACCGGCGCTCTGGCAGCCCTGCACTTTGCCCCGACAGACACCTCCAGTCAGAATCTGCTCCGGGAAGGGGTAGCCGCTCAAAGCATTCACGTCACGGGCAACACAGTGATCGATGCCCTGCTGGACGTCGTGGCGAGAATTAAAAACAGCGCCACCCTGCAGCAACAGTTTCACCAACAATTCTCCTTCCTGGGTGAAGGGAAGCGAATCATCCTGGTCACCGGCCATCGCCGCGAAAGCTTCGGTGACGGATTTGAAAAAATCTGCCAGGCACTGCTCACGACGGCGAAAGAATTTCCCGACGTCGAAATCGTCTACCCCGTCCACCTCAATCCGAATGTTCGCGAGCCCGTCAATCGACTCCTGGCCGGCATCGACAACGTTCACTTGATTGAACCATTGGATTATTTGCCTTTTGTGTACCTGATGGACCGCTCCTACCTGATCCTCAGCGATTCGGGCGGCATCCAGGAAGAAGCACCTTCGCTGGGCAAACCCGTTCTGGTCATGCGTGACACCACTGAACGCCCGGAAGCCGTCGAGGCAGGCACTGTCAAACTGGTTGGCACTGACATCGACGTTATCACGAGCAACTTGCGCAGCCTGCTGACGGACTCCAACGCTTACAGCCAGATGAGCTTCGCTCACAACCCCTACGGTGATGGCAAGGCGTGCGCGCGGATTCTTGAAACTCTTTCCCAATTTAAAAGAGGCTAACCTATGAGCTTTGAAACCATTTCCGTAGTCGGCCTCGGCTACATCGGACTGCCCACTGCCGCAGTTTTTGCCGCACGCAAGAAAAAAGTCATAGGCGTCGATGTTAATCCTCACGCCGTTGCAACGATCAATCGCGGTGAAATTCACATCATCGAACCGGATCTGGACATTGTCGTGCGGGCAGCGGTAACCGAAGGTTATCTGCGCGCAACCACCACTGCCGAACCGGCCGATGCGTTCCTTATTGCGGTACCGACCCCTTTCAAGGGCGACCACGAACCGGACCTGTCTTACATCGAGTCAGCCAGCAAAGCCATCGCTCCAGTCTTGAAGAAAGGCGATCTGGTCATCCTTGAATCGACTTCTCCGGTCGGCGCAACCGAACAAATGTCCGCATGGCTGGCTGAAGCGCGTCCGGACTTGAGCTTCCCGCAAACGCATGGCGAAGACTCTGACGTTCGTATTGCACACTGCCCTGAACGCGTCTTGCCGGGTCACGTGCTGCGCGAGCTGATCGAGAACGACCGCATCATCGGCGGCCTGACCGCCAAGTGCTCGGATGCTGCAATGCGTCTGTATAAAACGTTCGTGGAAGGTGAATGCATCATCACCGACGCGCGCACTGCAGAAATGTGCAAGCTGACCGAAAACAGCTTCCGCGACGTCAACATCGCTTTTGCCAACGAACTGTCGATCATCTGCGACAAGCTCGACATCAGCGTATGGGAACTGATCCGCCTGGCAAACCACCACCCGCGAGTCAACATCCTGCAACCTGGCCCTGGTGTAGGCGGTCACTGCATCGCTGTCGACCCTTGGTTTATCGTGAGCAAGACACCGGATCAAGCGCGCTTGATTCGCGCCGCGCGGGAGGTCAACGACAGCAAGCCGCAATGGGTACTCGATCAGGTCGCGCTCGCAATCGGCAAGTATCTGCAAGAGAACCCGGCTAAAACAGCGAAGGACGTCACTGTCGCCTGTCTGGGCCTGGCGTTTAAGCCGGACATCGATGATCTGCGCGAAAGCCCATCCCTTGAGATCACTGTGCAGATTGCAAAAAATCATCCGGGCACCGTTCTGGCCGTTGAGCCGAACATCGAGCGCCTCCCTGCTCGCCTGGAAGGCATCGCAACCCTGAGCCCAGTCGATCAGGCCCTGTCTTCGGCCAACGTCATCGTTCTGCTCGTAGATCACAGTGCATTTAAAACCATCCCGAAAACCCGCTTGTCATCGCTGAAAGTTATCGATACCCGCGGAGTCTGGACCTGAAAAATCAGGGGTAACTTGATTGCGTACAGAAATCAGGTGGGTCATACACTCACCTGATTTTTTTGCGCTATAAAGCGACAGCGATTTTTACTCTAGATGATCGTGTGCTCGAATTTGTCATGATGAGGTTTAAGAGGTTCCGGCATGGTCAATCTACTAATTCAGGTGCTGACGCTGATAAGTGGCCTGGTTGTAAACTTTGTTATTCCTGGCCTGTATGGACTGGATGCGTATGGCGCGTTCATCAAGGCCAATGTGCTTGTATTTTTATTTCAAAAACTTCTCGACATCGTTAACGAGCAGCTTATTGCCAGTGTCGAAGCCGAGTACATCCTCGTCACCTCATTATTTATGGCGACGTTGATTTTTTTACTGTTCAGTGTGGTCAGCCTGGTAGACGACATCGGTAATCCTTTATTGCTGAGTGTCATGCTGCTCAGCTCAGCGTGCCTGCTTTCCCTGTTCGGGCTACGTTTGCAACGCTGGATAGTCGGATACCTCGTTCTCTTCCTGTGTGTTTTTTTCGTCCTCTTGTTCATCAGTTATCAACAGATCCTGCCGCTGAGTATCGTGGACATTCTGCTGCTGACGAATTTGATACCGTGCCTGTTTGCCGTGGCGGTGCTGTTTAGCCATGGCGCAAAACTGCCAGTGGGCAGGCAGTTATTGTCCACCTGCAAGAACGTCTTGTTTTTGTTGCCTAGAATGGTATCCATCACTCTGGTCTTCAATCTGTTTACCAATATCCTGCCCTACATTCTTTCGAAGAGTCTGCCCGTTCGGGACCTTGGACTCTTCCGGGTGATCGTGTCGATCATTCAGTCAGCGACGAGCCTGTTTCCTATAAATGTCAGGGCTGTATTTGTTGCGTTTGTCTCCGGGGGGCAGCGTCAAGAGCAATACAGAATCATCATGTCCGTCGCCCTTTTCTACTTCGCACTGGTTGGCTTGTCCGGCTATGCGATGGGATGGCTGTTCCCGCAATACTCCGCTTACCTGGCGATGCTTCCTTGCCTGCCAGTCCTGTACTGGGCCGTGGTGACAGAAAGGTATCTCGTTGCTTCCGGGCTTCATCGTAAAGTAATCATCGCCAACCTCGTCCTGGGCGCACTGGCTGTGGCCGGGATGATCCTGTTCGTTCAAGGCCTGAAACAGGCAGAACTGTTTTATGCGCTTGGGTTCTCTGCCTATTTATTGTTTTTGCACTTGCTGTGCCGACCAGGAATCCGTCTACCGGTCATATTCTGGGTCTCTGTACTCTCCCCTTTCGCAATCGTATTGAAAGACGTCAATTTGATCTGGGGCGTTCTTTATATGCTTTCTCTTTTGATCATTGCGGTTGGGATACTTCGGCTTCGTCCGGCTGACTTTCGCACCTTGAGGTTTTGACAATGAACGCAGTTAAGTTGTATCGCGTAGGAAACTGGTTTTATCAGCGTCGTGTACCCGTCGTACCTGGCCTGATTCGCAACCTGATTTTTCTTTTGTTCAATTCATACATTCCGGTGTCCGCCAATCTTGGAAAAGGCACCATTTTCGCTTACGGCGCCATTGGTGTCGTACTTCACGCGAACGCTAAAGTCGGGACGGGCTGTGTATTAGGCCAAGGAATTACGATTGGTGCTGCAGAAGGCTATGTCACCAGCGAGATCAACAAGTGCCCGGTGATTGGAGACAACTGCTACATCGGTGCGGGTGCAAAGATCATTGGCGATATTACAATCGGGGATAACTGCCAGATTGGAGCATCGGCCGTAGTACTGAAAGACATACCCAACAATTCAATCGTTGTCGGCATTCCAGCCCGAGTGATTGGACAGACCTCTGTAGACTATAAAGCTATACGCCCCTGAAATGGCGAACGGAGTATCGCAATGAGTAGTAACGACTGCATGAAAAACAGCATGGCAATTGCAGCGGCCGCGTGCATTTCCATTCTGCTTATGCAGGATCCTGGCGTTCTTTTCTACACCGGCATTGTTGGTGTTTCCCTGCTTGTGCTGACGGCCATTATTTCGCCTTGGCTGGGCCTGTTGGCGCTATTCCCGCTGGCCTTTGCCTTGCGCCCGGCCCCACCGTCAGTAGGGGCTCAAGAAATATCGTTCGCCGCTTTGCTGGCAGTGATATTCATTGCTGCATTGATCAAGTTGCTTCGCACTTGCGGAATCAGGTCCGTACTGCGCCTTTTCGGTATCCCGCTGCTTATAGGCGCGGGAATATTGAGCATCAACCTGGCCGTGGCCATGCACAATCATGTGCCGATGCTGGACTGGATCAGGGGCGTCATTCCCTTTCTGTTTATATATGCACTGATACCTGTCTGCGCACTGGTCAGCGGTGACGAAAGCAAGATTCGCTGGGTCGGCGCTTCAGTGGGAACCCTGATTTTCCTGACCGCCGGCTACATCGTTTTCTACTACTTCTACCACGACATGTGGCAACCGTACTGGCTCATCCTGACTAACGGAGAGGAAGTCAAAATCTCTCAAGAAGCGGCCTTGAACAACGTCAACGCCATGGGGCCGATGCGCGACCGGATCACCATGCTGCTGGCACAGGCAACAGATGCGTTGCTGCCTGTCGGCATGGTTGTGGGGTTCGTTGTAAGCACGTTGGCACGAGACCGGCGGATTACTATTGTCGGCGCTTTGGTGGCCATGCTTTGCATGGCAGCCGTACTGATCACCTTCACAAGAAGCATGCTGATCAGCGCCCTTTTGGTCATGCTGCTCTTTTCGCTCTATGCATTTTTCGCCCATAAAAACTTGCGCGTGAAGTTGTCGGCCAATTTGGCCACTCAGGGCGTATTTGGCGTTGCATTCATCTTTTCCACTGGCATGGATCAGGTTTGGCTCGGACGCTTGAGTTTGTTATCGGGGGCCGCCTGGAAACGAAAAGGTGACTTCAACGTAATGTCCCGGCTTGAAGAATACAAAATCGCCTGGGAAATGTTCTTGAGCCATCCAGTGCTGGGCAACGGGATGGGTATCAAGCATGGAATGCGCTGGGAAACTTCTGAAGGTGTCTCCTTCACCGAGATGGTTGCGTACATACACAACTGGCCGCTCTACATGCTGATGGTTGGCGGACTGCTGGGCTTTCTGGTTTATTCGTTGGTCATCGCAGGCCCCGTTCTCTATCGTCTTACGTCCCTCAGATCTGAGTCTGCACATTTAACAGTTGTTCGTGCAGCCGTCATGACACTGGCGGTCTATGGTTTGTTTTTCGCGGTATTCCGTCTGATTTCGTTCAACCTGTTGCTTGCTGCTGCCTGGGGAGTGGTCTTCGCGCATAAGTGGTCCCGAGAGAACCCTGCGTCTAGCGCCCATGCCGTACATTCACACACGGCCTCGACTCAAACCAAAGAAAAGCCTGTTGGGCATGAGCCTGCCGATCAAAAAAATGTGGAGCTATCTGTATAATGTGCGGCCTAAGTTTTTTTGCTGTTAAACGCGAGGTCCTCGGAGTTCAGAGCCAGCTGGAATCAAGCCTGGCCGTCACCAAACATCGCGGCCCGGATGCGTCTGGTACTTACTTCGCCAGTGTCGGGGACTACCAGGTAGGCCTCGGACATAACAGGCTCAGCATCCTGGACCTTTCGCCGACCGGCAGTCAGCCAATGTTCGCCGGCAATGGCGTCAGCATCGTATTCAATGGTGAGGTATTCAACCATCATGAACTGCGTAATCAGCTGATCGAAAAAGGCTACTCATTCAAGGGCACCTCGGATACAGAGGTCATTCTTCAGCTTTATGTTGAGCACAAGGAACACGCTTTCAAACTGCTTGAAGGCATGTTCACTTTTGTCATCCTGGATGAAGCCAGAAATAAATTCTTCCTGGTAAGAGATGTTATCGGGATCAAGCCTGTGTACTGCTACTCCAGCACGAACGGCATCTACGCCTGCTCGGAAATACGCGGCCTCAAGAGTTATTCGGAGGTCACCGCCGATATTGATCACGATGACGTTTTCGAGTTCTTCAATAACGGTTTCCTCTACGAACCGAACACCGGCTACAAAGCCATCAAAAAATTGATGCCCGGGACTTACCTTGAGTTCGATCTGCTCACGGGCGCTTGCGAGACCCAGCGTTACCAGACCGTGATGAACTTCAAGACCGAGCAAAACCTCGCCGCAGATGTGAGCAGCGCGGTGACACGGCAATTGGAGGCGGATGTTCCGGTTGGCGTATTTTTCAGTGGCGGCGCTGACTCCAGTATTCTGGCCAGTTACACGGGTGAGGCAGATCTGTTCTTCGCCAAGTACGAAGCGACGGAAGATTCTGCTGTCGATATGAAGTTCTCGGCTGATATCGCTGAACACCTGGGCAAGAAACTTGTGGTGACAGAGATTCTCGATTCGAACACCAACGTGTTCGAGTCGATCGATTTCGTCGCAGCGAATACGGAAGAGCTGGTTTCCGATTACACATTCTGGGCTACCTATCGGTTATCAACAGAAGCCAGGAAGAGCGGCTACACCGTAATGCTCAGCGGGATGGGTGGGGACGAGGCATTCGCCGGTTATCCACGCTACAAAGTCCTGAAGCATCACGGGCTGATTCGGCGGCTCTACCCAGTGCTGAATGCTCTGCTGAAATTCAAGCTGTTTCCCAAGCAGCTCGACAAAAAATTCGAACGACTGGTGTCCTATGCCCAGGAAAGTTACTGGCCTTTGGCGTATTCACGAATGCTGGGATATTTCTCCAGGCAGGAGTTGAAAGGCTTTTTCCCCGATTACTCGAAACGGGAACAGCATTACAAGCAACGCCTTGAGTCCGTGCTCGTCAATTACAAGGGCGATCCCGCAGACAAAGTAAAATGTGCACAACACTTTGACCTGACAGGCTTTCTAAGCCACAACCTCAGTGTTTCCGATAAAGCGAGCATGCTCGCCAGTATCGAGTTGCGTGTGCCTTTGCTCGATGAGCGAGTCGTTGCTAATGGTTTCGCCACCTCAAGTGCAGAACTGCTGAAGGATGGCGCGCCAAAGGCCCCTCTGAAGAGCCTATTGAAAAGCCTGCTTCCAGCCGCTCTTGTGGATCGCCCGAAAACCGGCTTCAACCCTCCCCTCGACGGCATTATCCGTCGGATAGGGGCGGAGCGATTGCTCAGCGAGTTCGAGCGGATTTATCAGTATCTAGAGCGCGAAGAAGTGGAAAAGCTGGTGACGAATCATTTTTCGGGCGCAATCAACAACACGTACAAGCTGTGGCAGGTGCTGTACTTTGAACGTTGGTTGAAACTGAACTTTGCGTAAAAGCTTCCAGGTCCGCTTGTAAACGACGACATCTTTCATTATTTAAGTGATTTTTATGGGCAATGCGCTGACATCTCGGCTTTTCAAGCTCTACCACACAGCCAAAATGTTACGGTTGAAGCAGATTTTCTACCGGATCTATTACCGTTTCGCCAAAGTAAAACCCTTTACGGCAACCGGATTCGGCAAGCGATCGGCCTTTGATCTGGCAAAAGCCCCTGGCTGGAGTGCGTCCCGCTTTACGACGGACGAGCAGTTCGACTTCATGGGCATGAAAGCGCCCATCGAGTGGAGCAACACGACACTCCCGAAAATCTGGCAATACAACCTGCATTACCTCGACCATTTGGCAGCATCCGACCAGGCATCCACTGCATTCGACACCCGCCTGGTCAACAGCTGGATTGTGAATAACCCTCCCTTCGGCGGTTGCGGATGGGAACCCTATACGCTCTCTCTGCGCATCGTGAACCTGGTGAAGTGGCTGCAGAGACAGCCGAGCCTGGAAGGCAATTGGCTGGACAGCCTGGCCATGCAAACCCATGCCCTGTCCGAACAGGTGGAATATCACATCCTGGCAAACCATCTGTTCGTGAACGGCAAGGCGCTCGTGTTTGCCGGCACCTTCCTGGAAGGCGCTCATGCTGAACGCTGGCAGTCGCTGGGACTGGAGATTCTGGATAGCGAGGTCAAGGAGCAGTTTCTGGCGGACGGCGCGCACTTTGAATTGTCCCCCATGTACCACGCCTCCCTGCTGTGGGACATGTGCGACCTGGTGAACCTGGCCACCCATACCAAACTTGCACCACTAAGAAACCGACTGGACGAATGGAAGCACGTTGTCGAACGAGGCATCGTCTGGCTACGCAGCCTCCAGCACCCCGACGGTGGCATCCCTTTCTTTAACGATTCGGCGTTCGGCATCGCTCCCGCGCTGCACGATATCGAAACGTACGCACGCCTGCTCAATTGCCTGCCAGAGCAAAAAAACAGCACTGCCACTACTGTCTCGGTCGAACATCACGTCGAAAGCGGCTACGTCTCGATTGATTTTGGCAATCAATGCAAGGCGCTATTGAACCTTGCGCAGGTGGCCCCCGACTACCAACCGGGGCATACCCATGCCGATACCCTGAGTTTCGAACTCAGCCTCTTTGGTCAGCGCGTCTTCGTTAACTCCGGAACATCGCAGTACGGCGAAGACTCCGAACGTCACCGCCAACGCAGTACAGCAGCACACAACACCGTCGAAGTGGACGGCGAGAGTTCCTCCGAAGTCTGGGCCGGCTTCAGGGTTGCCCGGCGTGCGCGTGTTGCGCTGGATACGTTCGACCAGGCCGATGGCATCGTCCGCGTCCGCTGTAGTCATGATGGTTACAAGCGTTTGAAAGGGAAAAACCTGCACACCCGTGAATGGCTCGCAAAAGTTGACGAGTTGCAGATCACGGATTCGCTCACAGGAAGTTTTAACCGAGCGAAAGCCAGGTTTTTTGTACACCCCGAGGCCTTGGTTGTTCAAAATGGCGGGCAATTGACGATCACCCTTCCCGGCGGCCAGGTTGCTTCCGTTTTCCTGGAGGGTGCAACCAAGATCAACGTAGTTACTTCAACGTGGCATCCAGAATTTGGCAAGTCTGTTCCGAACCAGTGCATCGTCGCTGAGCTGTCGTCGAACACGCTGACCACCCGTATAACTTGGTGAGGTTTATTTGAAACTTTTAATCCTGAGCTTTTACTACCAGCCTGATTTATCTGCCGGATCGTTTCGTACGACGGCATTGGTAAAGGCGCTTCTCGAGAAACTGCCAGCGCACGCGCATATCGAGCTGATTACAACCTTGCCAAACCGCTACAGCTCGTTCAGCAGCGAAGCGCCGGAACTGGAAGAGCATCCTCGCCTGACCATTCGCCGAATCGCATTGCCGGCCCACAAAAGCGGTATGGCAGATCAAGCCAAGGCTTTTCTGGTTTACGCGAACGGCGTGCGCAAAATTGTTCAGAACAAACAATATGACCTTATCTATGCGACCTCTTCGCGCCTGATGACCGCGTCGCTGGGCGCCCTCATCGCCCGCCAGAAAAAGACTCCGCTTTATCTGGACATTCGCGATATTTTTGTCGACACGATCAAGGATATTCTGCCGAAGAAGCTGATCTGGCTGCTCAAGCCCATGCTTTCGCTACTTGAAAGTTTTACCATCAAGTCGGCCAAGAAGGTCAATCTGGTTTCCGCCGGTTTTCTCCCTTACTTCAAATCCCGGTATCCGGACCAGCACTACTCGCTGTTCACAAACGGTATCGATGACGAGTTCCTGGATGTCCAGCCTGTCGAGAGCTCTGCGAGTCTGAATCCGGTCCTGGACGTGGTCTACGCCGGAAACATCGGTGAAGGCCAAGGGCTGCACACGATCATTCCTGCGCTAGCCAAACGCCTTGAGGGGAAGTTGCGATTTCGAGTGATCGGTGATGGAGGGAGACTCGCTCACCTGAAGGAGGCTATCAGTTCAGCCGGCTGCACTAACGTTGAGCTGTTGAACCCGGTCAAGCGCAATGAACTGATTCAGGTCTATCAGTCGGCAGATGTGCTGTTCCTGCACCTCAATGACTACGACGCGTTCCGTA
The DNA here is from genome assembly GCF_019946675.1 of Pseudomonas sp. BF-B-15. Taxonomy (NCBI): domain Bacteria; kingdom Pseudomonadati; phylum Pseudomonadota; class Gammaproteobacteria; order Pseudomonadales; family Pseudomonadaceae; genus Pseudomonas; species Pseudomonas sp. BF-B-15. The sequence continues at coordinate 3,217 of NZ_JAGYFZ010000027.1, read as the reverse complement.
AGGTCTTGCCGTCCAAACTGTTTGAATACGCCGCGCTGGGTAAACCGATCTGGGCCGGTATTTCGGGTTACGCGGCAAGCTTTGTCGCTGAACATATCGAAAATACAGCCGTCTTCGAACCTTGCGATGTGGATGCTGCAACCAGATCTTTCGAGAACCTGAATATTCTGACCAGCCCGCGGCATGCCTTCGTCGAGCGTTTTGCCCGCGGCAATATCATGCGCGAAATGTCGCAAGACATTCTTTCCCTGAAGGAGGCTCGTTAATCATGCGCATTCTTCTGGCAGGGGCCAGCGGCTTTGTCGGCAGCGGGCTGGTCGCTCCGTTGCTTGAGCGTGGCCACGAAATTACCGCCGCCGTACGCAAGTTGAAGGTTGATCTCGACTCGCGTGTGACACAGAGCCTGGTCAATGGGCTGTCGGCCGATCAGGATTGGCAGGGATTGTTGAAGGACCAGGATCTGGTCATCCAGTTGGCTGCTCGCGTACACGTCATGAGTGACGAATCCTCCGACCCCCTTGCCGAATATCGCAAGGTTAACGTCGAAGGAACGCTCAATCTGGCTCGGCAGGCCGCTGACGCCGGGGTCAAGCGCTTCATTTTTCTCAGCTCAATCAAGGTCAATGGCGAAGGCACGGCTCTCGGCAAGCCTTACGTTGCCGATGGAGAGGAGGCGCCAAGCGACCCTTACGGCATTTCCAAAATGGAAGCGGAACATGCCCTGAGAGCGCTGGCGGCTGAAACCGGCATGGAAGTGGTGATTATTCGTCCGGTGCTGGTTTATGGGCCTGGCGTGCGAGCCAACTTCCTCAGCATGATGCGCTGGCTGGACAAAGGCGTCCCCCTGCCGTTTGGCGCCATTCACAACCAACGCAGCCTCGTTGCCCTGGATAACCTGGTTGACCTGATTGTGACGTGCACCGAGCACTTCGCAGCAGCAAACCAGACCTTCCTCGTGAGTGATGGTGAGGATCTTTCGACTACCATGTTGTTGCGTCGAATGGCGACGGCCCTGGGCAAGCCTGCGCGCTTGCTGCCGGTGCCGAGCTGGATGCTTGAAACCGGCGCGACACTCCTGGGCAAGCAAGCACTGGCCCAGCGTTTGTGCGGTTCACTTCAGGTCGATATCAGCAAGACTCGTGAACTATTGAATTGGAAACCGCCGGTCAGCGTCGACGAAGCGCTGCGCAACACGGCTAAACACTTTTTGGAACTACACACTCAATGAATATGTGGTGGCTGTTACCGGCTGCGGCCGTTGTCGCACTTTTTCTGACTGGCGCCCTGCGCCGGTACGCATTGGCTCGAAGCCTGATCGACATACCGAATGCGCGCAGCTCGCACGTCGTGCCGACACCAAGAGGTGGTGGTGTAGCGATCGTAGTGAGCTTTCTGCTGGCATTGATGTGGACGGCCAGTCTGGGCTTCGTTGCCTGGCCTCTGACCTGGGCATTACTGGGCGCAGGCGTCGGTATTGCGGTACTGGGGTTTCTGGATGATCACGGCCATATCAGCGCTCGTTGGCGCTTGCTGGGCCACTTCATTGCAGCCACCTGGGCGCTGTTCTGGATAGGTGGCTTGCCGCCGCTGACACTGTTTGGATTCGCGCTCGACCTGGGATGGATCGGTCATGCGTTGGCTGCCGTTTATCTGGTGTGGCTGCTGAACCTGTACAACTTTATGGACGGGATTGACGGCATTGCCAGTGTCGAAGCTATCTGTGTATGCCTGAGCGGTGCGCTGTTGTACTGGCTGGCGGGGAATGAACTGGCGGCGCTGTTGCCTCTGTTACTGGCTTTTGCGGTAGCAGGCTTCCTGTATTGGAACTTCCCCAGGGCGCGGATTTTCATGGGTGATGCCGGCAGCGGCTTCCTGGGCATTACCTTGGGGGTACTGTCGTTGCAGGCTGCCTGGACGGCACCACAGCTTCTCTGGAGCTGGTTGATTTTGCTCGGCGTATTCATTGTTGATGCTACGTGGACTCTGCTTCGCCGCTTGTTCAGGGGTGACAAGGTCTATGAAGCCCACCGTAGCCATGCCTATCAATTTGCTTCCCGCCAGTTTGGCAAGCACTTGCCAGTCACCCTGACGGTCGCAGCGATCAATCTGTGCTGGCTGTTACCGATCGCCCTGGTGGTCGGGAGCGGCAAACTGGATGGCCTGTCGGGAGTGTGCCTGGCTTATCTGCCGTTGGTAGTTTTAGCCGTCAAGTTCAAGGCTGGGGAAAAAGAGGCTTAACAGCCGAGTCAGAAAATGGAGATGGGGGATGGGGGATGGCACTAGCCCCCTCCTCCGGCCAACCACTGGAAGTAACCGGTGACGCTTCCATCGTTGTAGATCAAACCAGACGCTTGCGCCGCGCTCTTGCGGTGCGACCAACGATCCAGCCAATCGCAGGCCCTGCGACCATCCCTATCAGCAATGAAACCACCACGACAACGGAAACTGGTAGCTGCGGCCCAGCCCATCCAAGGAACAGCAAGGAAACCGACTGCTGGTTCTCAAGCACAAAAGCCAGTATCGCCAGCACCAGCAACAGTAGAACGACCATAACCAGCACGCGCTTCAAGCTACTCATGAGCCCCTCCCTGTCTGGATTTCAAACTTCTTCCTCTTCTTCATTTACCCGATCCCGCAACTCTTTCCCCGGCTTGAAATGGGGAACGAATTTGCCGTCAAGGCTCACGGACTGACCGGTTTTCGGATTGCGGCCTACGCGCGGTGCGCGGTAGTGCAGGGAGAAGCTGCCAAATCCACGGATCTCGATGCGATCACCGGTGGCCAGACATTGGGACATTTGTTCAAGCATGGTCTTGATAGCCAGCTCCACATCCTTTGATGAGAGCAGCCCTTGATGGGTGACAATTCGTTCGATCAACTCCGACTTCGTCATATTTTTCCCTTCTTTTTCAAGCAGCTAGGAAAAGCGCTTCAAAGGTTTTAGCATGCCCGAAGGAATTTGAACAGCCCGAGCTTTGACATATCTTCGCCAGCAATGGGATGCCGATTTCAGAACAGAAGCCTGATCAAGCCCGACCTGCTCATCTGCAGATAACCAGCATGGTGCGTGTCACATAACCTGCCGGGTTGAAGCCAAAGGGATACTCATCTTCGTCTTTGGCGTCATCAGATCTCGTGACCACCTTGTAGCCAGCGCCCTTGCACTCCTTGGCAGCGCGTTTGTGACACTTCTCCCACCCCGACCCCAACCCCGAAC
>NZ_JAGYFZ010000026.1:0-69505 GCF_019946675.1 Pseudomonas sp. BF-B-15 | reverse complement strand
CCGGGGGCGGCTAACCCGGCATCCATGCCGGGTTGCCCACTGCGCAGAACCTCCACTCGGCCTCTCGAGGGGGCGCTCAGATCAAAAGCTGAAGGCGAGCTAACGCTCGGCCTGATGAGTGGTGAAAGTCAAAAGCACACACGATTCCCTGTAGGAGCGAGGCTTGCCCGCGAAAAACGACCGGACGACGCGTTCATTCAGACAGCCCGCGTTATCGTTGACGTCCATCGCCAGCAAGCCGGCTCCTACAGGGGGATGCGTACGATCAACGAACCAGGTCGGCTGGCAGGCCGCCTCGCTTTTGCTTTGGCTTTTGATCTTGATCTGCCCCGTCGGAAGGCCGAGTGGAGGTTCTGCGCAGTGGGCAACCCGGCATGGATGCCGGGTTAGCCGCCCCCGGCCATGGATGGCCGATGGCGGCGGGCCCACGGAGCAGGACCGGAGCGAGGGCATGGCGAGCCTTAGCGAGCCACCGTACGTCAGGGGCGCGGGCGCTTGGTTACTTGGCGCTCTTCCAAGTGACCCGCCGTAAGGGCGGAACCAATAGCCGCCGTCACCCCAGTAATGGATATGTACACCATCAAAAAACTCGTCGCCTGATACGCAGCCATCGCTGGCAAGCCAGCTCCTACAGGGTCCAAGGTGACCCCCGTGAGAGCAACGCCAATCTCAGGCCAGGCTTTCGCCGTTCAATTCAAAACGCAAAACACGAACAACCAAACGCCCCCCAAAATCCCTGAAAATCACTGACCGGTGCCGAAGACAACCGCGCCCGCTCATGGCTATGGGCATGCACGGCGCAAGCCCCGACACACTGATGAACCTGCGCCGTCATCGGCGCCAACGGTTTCCAATGGCCCGGCACGTTCACCACCGGTGACCATTCCGGCACCACCGGTACAGGCGGCGGCCCGAGTTTCTCGAACTCGGCGGTGCCATAGACAATCTTGCCGTCGACAATCGTCAGCACCGACTCGATCCATTTGACCGCTTCATCCTCGATGTGGAAATAGTCCGCCGACAGCGCAATCAGGTCCGCCAGTTGCCCGACCTTGATCTGGCCTTTCTTGCCCTGCTCGGAAGAGAACCAGGCGCTGCCGTGGGTGAACAATTCCAGCGCCGTGTCGCGGCTCAAGCCTTGCGGATACAACTCCAGACCACCGACGGTTCGGCCGCTGACCAACCAATACATCGAAGTCCAGGGGTTGTAGCTCGACACCCGCGTGGCGTCGGTGCCGGCACCGACCGGTACGCCTTCGGCGAGCATACGCGCGATAGGTGGTGTGTGTTCGGCAGCCTTGGCGCCGTAGCGGTCGACGAAGTACTCGCCTTGAAAGGCCATGCGGTCCTGAATCGCAATGCCACCGCCCAAGGCTTTGACGCGTTCGATGTTCTGCGGGGTGATGGTTTCGGCGTGGTCGAAAAACCATGGCAAACCGTCGAACGGGATGTCGCGATTGACCTTCTCGAACACATCGAGCATGCGACTGATGGATTCGTTGTACGTGGCGTGCAGGCGGAATGGCCAACGCTGTTCCACCAGGTGCCGGACCACTGGCTCCAGTTCCTGCTCCATGGTTTGCGGCAGGTCCGGGCGTGGTTCCAGGAAGTCTTCGAAATCCGCCGCCGAAAACACCAGCATTTCCCCGGCACCGTTGTGCCGCAGGAAATCGTCGCCCTGACCGTAATGCGACGTGCCGGTCCAGTTTTTGAAGTCAGTCAGCTCTTCCTTGGGTTTCTGCGTGAACAGGTTATAGGCGATCCGCACCGTCAGCTGTTGGTCTTTGGCCAGTTGCTGGATCACCTGATAGTCGTCCGGATAATTCTGATAACCACCGCCGGCGTCGATGGCGCTGGTGACGCCGAGGCGATTGAGTTCGCGCATGAACTGCCGGGTCGAGTTGACCTGGTACTCCAGCGGCAGTTTCGGGCCCTTGGCCAGGGTCGAATACAGAATCATCGCGTTAGGGCGCGCGATCAACATGCCGGTCGGGTCGCCGTTGGCATCTCGCTGGATTTCACCGCCCGGCGGGTTCGGCGTGTCGCGGGTGTAGCCGACCACTTTCAACGCGGCGCGGTTGAGCAGGGCGCGGTCGTAGAGGTGCAGCACGAACACCGGCGTATCCGGCGCGGCTTTGTTCAGTTCATCAATCGTTGGCAGGCGCTTTTCGCAGAACTGGAATTCGTTCCAGCCGCCGACCACCCGTACCCATTGCGGCGTGGGTGTGCGGTCGGCCTGATCCTTGAGCATGCGCAAGGCATCGACCAAGGACGGCACGCCTTCCCAGCGCAACTCAAGGTTGTAATTCAAGCCGCCACGGATCAAGTGCAGGTGCGAGTCATTGAGGCCGGGAATCACCGTGCGACCGTGCAGATCAATAATTTGCGTGCCGGGACCTTGCAGGGCCATGGCCTGAGCGTCGCTGCCGACCACCACGAAGCGTCCGTCCTTGATCGCGACGGCACTGGCCTGGGGTTTCTTGCGATCGACGGTGTGCAGGCGTCCGTTGTACAGAATGAGGTCGGCCGGGGCATCTGGCATGGTTTTACTCCCTGCGATTAGCGGGCTGATCCAGGCGCCGACGGCACCTGCCGTAAGGCCTTGCAGTACACGTCGACGGTTGAAACCGTCGTGCTCGTCAGGTGGGCTCATGCAGTGTTCTCCGCTCGGTTCTTTCATAGAAGAAAAAGGGGACAGAACAGCCGATGTCTGACGCATGCGGCCAGAAGGAATATAGACCGCAAATTCACCGACAGCCGTTTTCCAAAGGTGAAAAACGACGAATCCCGCCACAAGGGGCGGGATTCGTGTGCAGCCAGAGAGGCTCCCGAGCGCGGGAGCCGCCGTCTTAGCTTGGGAACAGCTCGGACAGTTTCATGGCCAGCATCATGTCGCCTTCAGCGCGCAGTTTACCGCCCATGAACGCCTGCATGCCGTCGGTCGAACCGTCAACGATGCCTTCCAGGGTTTCGCCGTCCATCACCAGAGTGACCTGGGCGTCCGGGTTTTCGCCTTCTTGCAGTTCGCAGGTGCTGTTCTTGACGATCAGCGAGAAGTTCTTGGTGTTGTCGATGCGGAAACCGAAAACCAGGTCCAGGCCGGCAGCAGCGGCTGGGTTGAACTTGGCTTTCATTGCTTGTACGGCATCAGCTACGGAGGTCATGGTTCGATCCTTTCTTGGGTAATTAGAGCTGGGTGATTACAGCCAGGGTCACAATAGTCCGGACTCAGCGAAACGTGATGAGTTCCGGTGCTTTCAACAGTTGCAGGTGCGCATGACTGTTGAAAGAAGCCAGTGCCACCTCGCGACCACGGAATTTCAGTTGGTTGAGCGAGGTGTTGACGATTTGCCAGTTCAGTTCAAAGGCCTGCCTGGCGGGCATTTGCGTAATGAGGTGGAGCAGGGCAGTGATGGTGCCGCCGGAGGTGAACACGGCGATTTTCTGGGTGTTGTCGGCGCTTTCGAGGATGCGATGCAGGCCGGCCTGCACCCGCTCGACAAAGCCCAGCCAGCTTTCCAGGCCCGGCGTGTCATACGTACCGGCCAGCCAGCGCTCGATGATCAGCGCGAAAATACGCTGGAACTCGGCGCGGTTTTGCGCGGCATTGCGCAGGATGTCCAGCGCTTCGGGCTCATCGTCGAGCATGGCCGGCAACAGCGCGCGGATGACCGCGTCGGCGTCGAATTCGTTGAATGCGGAATCGATTTCCACGGTCGGCACCGGCAGGCCCACGGCCGCGAACTGTTCCAGCGCGCTGTTGGCCGTATGCTGCTGACGGCGCAGGTCGCCCGAGAGGCAGCGGTCGAAGCTGATACCCAGTTCGGCGAGATGCCGGCCGAGGACTTCTGCCTGGCGAATACCGGTCGGCGACAGGACGTCATAGTCGTCTGCACCAAAGGAGGCCTGGCCATGTCGAATCAAATAGATAGTGCCCACGTCCGCGTCATCCCGGTACGTTGAAGGTTCGGCGAGGTTATGAGGATGGCGGTGAGCTGTCAATGAAAAAACATACGCTTGTTTGAAATGCCCGTTACAGGCCTGTTGCCAGAGGTTTCACGGCTGGTCGCCAAGCCGGCGCATGGGTATGCTGATGGTATCCCGCGCGCGTTTATGCTGCGCATTGTATTGAAGGAGTGACTGTGGATTTTCTGTCCGAGTACGCCAGTTTCCTGGCTAAAACCGTGACACTGGTGATCGCCATTCTGGTGGTCCTGGCCAGTTTCGCGGCATTGCGCAGCAAAGGTCGACGCAAGTCGGCCGGCCAGTTGCAAGTCAGCAAACTCAATGATTTCTACAAAGGGCTGCGCGAACGCCTGGAGCAGACCTTGCTCGACAAGGACCAGCTCAAGGCCTTGCGCAAGGTCGAGGCCAAATCCGAGAAAAAGCAAAAGAAGAAACCCGAAGCAAAACCGCGGGTGTTCGTGCTGGATTTCGACGGTGACATCAAGGCATCGGCCACTGAAAGCCTGCGTCACGAGATCACCGCGCTGCTGACCCTGGCCACGCCAAAGGATGAAGTGGTGCTGCGTCTGGAAAGCGGTGGCGGCATGGTTCACAGCTACGGCCTGGCATCCTCGCAACTGGCGCGCATCCGCGATGCGGGCGTGCCTTTGACCGTGTGTATCGACAAGGTCGCGGCCAGTGGCGGTTACATGATGGCGTGCATCGGCGAGAAGATCATCAGCGCGCCTTTCGCGATTCTCGGCTCGATCGGCGTGGTGGCGCAGTTGCCCAACGTCAATCGCCTGCTGAAAAAGCACGACATCGACTTCGAAGTCCTGACCGCCGGCGAGTACAAACGCACCCTCACCGTGTTTGGCGAAAATACCGAGAAGGGCCGTGAGAAGTTCCAGGAAGACCTGGACATCACTCACCAGCTGTTCAAGAACTTCGTTTCCCGCTATCGCCCGCAACTGGCCATCGACGAAGTGGCGACCGGCGAAATCTGGCTCGGCATTGCGGCGCTGGACAAGCAACTGGTGGACGAGCTCAAGACCAGCGATGAATACCTCGCCGAGCGCGCGAAGAAATCGGAGCTTTATCACCTGCACTACGCCGAACGCAAAAGCCTGCAAGAGCGCATCGGCATGGCGGCCAGCGGTTCGGTCGACCGCGTATTGCTGAGCTGGTGGAGTCGGTTGACCCAGCAACGCTTCTGGTGATTTTTCAAAACACCGTCGCCTGAAAAATGAAACCGTGGATAGCCTCCACGGTTTTTTTTTGCCTCTCGCAAGGCCGCGCTTTCCGTGCGCATGCAGCGAAATTTCCTATCGTCACTGTCAATCGGTCCGGCTTTTTCGGCAGCCCGGGTTGGGTAGGGTGGTGTTCCTGAAATGATTGCAATGGAATGCACCATGAAAGAGCTCCCTCATAACAACGCTGCCGGCCCGCATCCAGCGCCCTCTGCACGAATGCGCGACGAACTGAAAGCCTCGCTGGATATCGCGCTGCCCCAGACCCCCGGCCAGTTTGGCGAACACCTGATCAAGGAAAAATGGGGCCAGGGAATTGATCCGCAGACAGCCTTGCTGGTTACGCTTGATTACAACTACAAGGGCCATCCAGCAGAAAACGGTATCGAGCAAGGGCAAGTGGCGAGTTCCCGCTCGCTGCTGCAAACGTTGTTATCCAACTATCAGACTGTGGGTGACGGGCGTTTCGCTGAAACAGCGTTCGGCCTGTACACACCGCCGGATATCGGGCCTGCCGTACGCATTGTGAAAAACGTCGATGAGTTCGCCGACCACGGCAGCGGTAATCACCAGACGTATGAAGGCATCTATCGCCAAACCACACCGCAAGTTTACGGGCCTTCAACACAGATCAACCTGCGGCCTGCCGATTACAAGAAATGGGTCTGGGAACTGGAACTGAAGGACTTGTACGAAGCGTATCTCGGTCAAGCCTGGCCAGCCGATGACGTACTTGTTGCAGCCGAACCTTACGCGCTGAGGACGTCGGTCAAAGCGGCGTTCGTCATGGCCGCCTGGTTGCAATTTCACGAACAACGCCTGTCGCCAAAAGGCCTGGAACTGGCGATGCGAGCGGCGGGTTTACCGCCCGATCAGCCATGGGAAACACTGACCACCGGGCAACTGCAAGCACCGACTCACGCGCCTTCCTCGGTCAGGATCGGCCGGTTAAAGCTCTACCGTTATACCGCGACCGATATCTGGGCCTTTCGTGACACAGCAAGCGCCAGAGTGCTGTTGTACATTCCCGGCAACTCTTCTCCGCTGCACGAATTCGTCGATGCCAATCAACTGCACCAATGGATTGCCACTCAAGGCCGGGTGAGTGAGACCAGGCAGGCATTGGCCGTCCACTTTGCTGAAGATGACCGCGAAGACGGTACGTTTCATGCCGGTGTTCTGACGGCGCTGGATGGCATGGCGTTGTATCCGGCAAAACACTGGCTGACGAACAATGCCGGTTTTTTCAACAACGACGGCTACTGGGACCCGGACGAGTACATTGGCTACGACGATCCGGCATCTGACACCGATCCGTTTGCCCAGTGCGTGCTGACGATGAAGCAGGCCGCCCGGGCCAGCATCAAAAGCATCCGTGACGATGCCCAGGTCAATCGTGAAAATCTAAGCGCGGTCGTTGAGCCGCTTGTGCAGTGGGTCAACCGCTTTGGGCCCTTGGCGTTGTTCGTTCCGGGAGGCGAGGGGATATTGGCGTTGGCCGGGCTTATCGATGCGGGCTACGGCATTGATCAGGTGGTCAACGCTAAGACATCCAGCGAACGGTCAGAGGGCGTGACGCGCACCGTTTTTGGCTTGCTCAATGCCTTGCCGATCGTCGCGGAGGTGGCGCAAAAAGGTGACGCAGTCATCGTCGATTCAGTAGAGGAAGGCGCAAGGCCCGTGCCGGAAGTGGCTGTTGCTCCAACGCCAGGCCCTTCGAACGTGGTGCCGGCGACCCGCGTCGAACTCATTCGCGCAATTGGCCCCTCTGTGGCGTCGTTCAGCGATGAAGTGCTGGCGCAAATCGGCAAGGTCAGCACGATTGACGACGACATGCTGCGGTTGATCCAGACTGGCCGCTCGCCGACGCCCTTGTTGGCTGACACCATCAATCGCTTCAGGATCGATCAGGAGCTCGGGCCGGCCGGGGACCCGGTGCTATTCGGCCAACGTTACGCTGAACTGCGACGTTCAGAGCTTGAATGGGTCCGGTTGTTCCAGGATCAATACCCGGGCTTGCCAACAAGCGCTATCGAGCAAATGCTCGACCGCTATGGCGTGGATATCCAAAGAGCGCCCGAGATGGCCGAGGCCAGGCAGGTTTTCGCACGTCTGGACAGCAAGGCACGGCAGTACCAACAGCATGTGCGGCTCAATCGTGCCTATGAAGGTTTTTATCTGCGCTCGGTGGTGAACGTCGAGACGGACAGGCTGGCATTGCATTCCCTGAAAAACCTGCCCGGCTGGCCCCAGGACTTGCGGATCGAGGTTCTCGACGGTTCGTCCACTGGCCGGGTTCTTGACCGTTGCGGTCCCCTCGATACCCCGCATTCCCGAAACGTCATCAAGGTGGGAGACCGTTATCTGCGGCAAGGCAGGCAAACGGATTTCTACGACGCGATCCTCGGCGTGCTGTCGGAGGAGGAGCGCTCACTGTTGCATCTCACGTCGCTGGATCCAGCCAGCGAGTTGCGGCTCAGCCTCAGCGATCATGCATTGTCCCGAACCGAAACCCTGCTTGGCTTGCAAAGGCTCGACTCCGGGTTGACCTTCGAGCGGCAGGGGCTGCGCGGTGGAGGCTACCCGACGACGCCTCAGGGTGACGCCATGAAACTGCAGGCCACCCGGTTACAGATCAAGGACATTTACCCGGACTTCACCGACGCGGACGCGGATCAGGTCATACAGCGTGCGGGTGTATCCGTGCAGGCGCACATCGACGGGCTGAATCTGCAGTTGCACCAACTCAACACCGAGTTGATGGACTGGGTCGATCAAGCCGCGCAAGACATTGAACACATCGAACTTCCCTTGCTGGCCATGGGCGACGAAGCCGCTGCGGGTATGAGCCATGCGCAAATCGCCGTGCACAATGCGCATGTCCTGCAAACGGGCTTGAATGAGGAGCGAGCGATCAGGACTGAGCTTGCCGTAGAGCTTGTCGCTATCTGGCAAAAACGCGGGCCACCGCTAAATCGCCTGTACTCAGGCGAGCAGCTGCACGGCGTCAGGCTCGATCTTGCCTTCGAGAACTATCACCGACTGCCCACCCTGAGTGTCCGGTTGGACGATGTGCTCGAATTGTCGATGCAAGGCTTCCATCTGACCGAGGAGGGCAGTTTGAACGGCTTTCTCGAAAGCTTCCCGAATCTTGAGACGTTAAATCTGGAAAACGTCGACTTGCGTCATTTCTCCGAGGACGGCCACGAGGGGTGCGCCTTGCCTCCTTCCCTTTGCGGGTTGAGACACCTGTCCTCACTCAATCTGCGCGCCACCCAACTGGTATTCAGTGAGCGCGCCGCTTCACAACTGACCGATCTGACCAGTCTGCAAAGCCTCGACCTGAGTGACAACCCGTTGGGCGTACCGCCGATGGTGCTCGGCTTGAATAACCTGCGTCAGCTCAACCTGAGGAATACCGGAATAAGTCGATGCCCGGTCGGGATCACGCATGAGCCGTACCTGACCTCCCTGGATTTGCGCGATAACCAGATCACGCGGGTCCCCCAGGCGGTGCTGAACCAGGCCATCGCCAGGGATCGAGTGCTGCTGTGGAACAACCCGTTGACCGACGAAGACACGTTGCGGCGTCTGATTACGCATCGAGAACAAACGGGGATCAACTTGTGGTTGAGTGCGGCGGGGCCTGACTATGGGAATCCGGCGGCCTGGTTGAACGGGACTGAAGCAGGGCTGCGCGATGCCAGGCTGCAAATCTGGCAGCGACTGGCGCTCAAGCCAGGTGGTGGGAGGTTTTTAGGGACCATGAATACATTGACGCTCACCCCGGATTTCCAGGTCAACTATCCAGACCTTCAGGCACGGGTATGGCGACTGTTGACGGAAGCAGACGCTTCGGACCAGTTGTGGGGGCGATTGAGCAGGAATACACCTATGCCGGAGGGCGCTTTCGACAACCCTCTTGCGGTTTTCGCGGTGCTGGAAAACCGTGCGCAGCTATACCGGGACTGGGTGGCCTTGGGGCAACCGATACCGATCCTGCGATAGGAGCGCCAACAAAGCCTTGACCCCGTCCGGGGCCAAGGCTTTATACGTCAGCGGCGACGGAACAGCGGCAGCGGTTCGTCGGTGGCGGCCTGATAGGTCACCGAGAAGTCCTTGAGACCTTCCAGAGCTTCGTACGGGTCTTTATCGGCGCGCACTGCAAAGGCGTCGAAACCGCAGCGATGCATGTAGAACAACTGGTCGCGCAGCACATCGCCGATCGCCCGCAGTTCGCCTTTGAAACCGTAACGGTCACGCAGGAGGCGGGCGTTGGAGTAGTTGCGGCCATCGGTGAAGGCCGGGAAGTTCAAGGCGATGACCTGGAAACTCGCCACGTCCTCACCAATTTCTTCGGCTTCTTCATCGGCATCCAGCCACACGCCCAGGCCGCCATCGCGGGCCAGGAGCATGCGGCTGTGTTCGCGCCACAGCTGCAACGGGACGATGTAGTCGTCGCAGTTGGTGATCTCGTCGATGTTGAAATCCTTGGGCAGCAAGTGCCAGGTTTCGTCGACGACTTCGTTGTTCTTAATTATTCGCTGCATAGACGCGTTCCTTGAAGAGGTCGATGCCAATACGCTGATAGGTGTCGATGAAACGCTCGTCTTCGGTACGTTGTTCGATGTACACGTCGATCAGCTTCTCGATCACGTCTGGCATGGCGTCCTGGGCAAAGGACGGGCCGAGGATCTTGCCCAGGCTCGCATCACGGCTGGCGCTGCCGCCGAGGGATACCTGGTAGAACTCTTCGCCTTTCTTGTCCACCCCGAGAATACCGATGTGGCCGACGTGGTGGTGACCACAGGCGTTCATGCAACCGGAGATGTTCAGGTCCAGTTCACCGATGTCGAACAGGTAATCCAGGTCGTCGAAACGGCGCTGGATCGATTCGGCGATCGGGATCGACTTGGCGTTGGCCAACGAGCAGAAATCGCCGCCAGGGCAGCAGATGATGTCGGTCAGCAAACCGATGTTCGGCGTGGCGAAACCTTGCTCGCGCAATTCGCCCCACATGGCGAACAGTTGGGACTGTTCGACGTCGGCCAGAATGATGTTCTGCTCGTGGGACGTGCGCAGTTGACCGAAGCTGTAGCGATCGGCCAGGTCGGCCACGGCGTCGAGCTGCTTGTCGGTGATGTCGCCCGGCGCAACGCCGGTCGGCTTCAGGGACAGGGTCACGGCAACATAACCCGGCTTTTTGTGCGCCAGGGTGTTGCGGGTACGCCAGCGGGCGAAGCCCGGGTGCTGCTTGTCGAGCTCGGCCAGCTCGGCGGTCTGGTTGTCCAGCGCCTTGTAGTCCGGGTCGACGAAGTGTTTGGCGACGCGATGCACTTCGGCTTCGGTCAGCGTGGTCTGGCCACCGCGAAGGTGTTCCATTTCCGCGTCGACTTTCTGCGCGAAGACTTCAGGTGTCAGGGCCTTGACCAGGATCTTGATCCGCGCCTTGTACTTGTTGTCCCGACGGCCATAGCGGTTGTACACGCGCAGGATGGCGTCGAGGTAGCTCAACAGGTCTTGCCACGGCAGGAATTCATTGATGAACGCCCCGACCACCGGCGTACGACCGAGGCCGCCACCGACCAGCACACGGAAACCCAGTTCGCCAGCGGCGTTGTGCACCGGCTCAAGGCCGATGTCGTGGACTTCGATGGCCGCACGGTCGGAAGTCGAACCGTTGATGGCGATCTTGAACTTGCGCGGCAGGTAAGCGAATTCCGGGTGGAACGTGGTCCACTGGCGGACGATCTCGCACCATGGGCGCGGATCGATCAGCTCGTCGGCAGCGACACCGGCGAACTGGTCGGTGGTGACGTTGCGCAGGCAGTTGCCGCTGGTCTGGATCGCGTGCATCTGCACGGTCGCCAGTTCGGCAAGGATGTCCGGGATGTCTTCCAGCGCCGGCCAGTTGAACTGCACGTTCTGGCGGGTGCTGATGTGGGCGTAGCCCTTGTCATAGTCGCGGGCAATCTTCGCCATCATTCGCGTCTGGCGCGAAGTCAGCTGGCCGTAAGGCACCGCCACTCGCAACATCGGCGCGAAGCGTTGGATGTAAAGCCCGTTTTGCAGACGCAGAGGGCGGAATTCTTCTTCGCTCAGCTCGCCTGCCAGATAGCGTCGGGTCTGATCACGGAACTGCTTGACGCGGTCCTCGATGATCCGCTGATCGTACTCGTCGTATACGTACATATAAGTCCTGTTCTCAGGCTTGGGCCGGTCGGATCCAGTTGCGTTTTTCGCCTGGAAAGTCTCCGATACTGCCTCGGCAATTCTGCGCGCACGGCCGCGCACTCCCAACGGAGCCGGGGCAAGATACCAGTTTGGAGTTATGCGCAAAAGTGATGTTTGAGTATATGTAAAGAACCAAATCGACTAACGAGAATCGTTATTACTAAACCCGTATTTGTGGTGTGGGCAATCATCGTCTTAACTGTGGTCGAGTCTTTATGCAATCACCGATAAAACCGACAAGAGGCGATGCAATGAGCAACCCTACCAAAGCTTCAAAGCCTGACAGTACGGTCGATGCCTGGGCCATTCTGTTTCTGATCATTCTGGTCGTGGGGACAGCGGTATTCTGGGTCAGCCATCAATAACCGACCCCGTCCGGGCCCGGTCCCGACAATTGTCGGACAAAAACTGTAATAAACGCCGTTTTACGGGTGTTCGCTGGCTATAATGCGCGGCGAATTTCCGGGGGCTCGGACGATCCATGTTGAAGTTTTTCTACACCTTCCTGTTGCTGCTCGGCACGGTTTACGGCCCTGCTGCGCGAGCGGAATCGGTGTTGTTCCTGAATCCCGGGGAAACTGACGAAGCCTTCTGGGTCAGCTATTCGCAATTCATGCAGGCGGCCGCCACGGACCTGGGTATCGACCTTCGGATTCTCTATTCCCGGCGCATGCCGGAACTCACGCTGGCGCAAGCGCGCCGTGCACTGCAAGGTCCCGATCGTCCGGACTATCTGATCTTCGCCAACGAACAGTACATTGCCCCGCAAGTGTTGCGCCTGGCGCAAGGCAGCGGCGTGAAACTGTTTATGGTCAACGCGTCGCTGACGGCCAACCAAATGAGCCTGCTGGGTGAACGCCCTGATCGACTGGGCAGCCTGGTGCCCAACGACGAGGAGGGCGGTTACCTGATGGCCAAGGAGCTGATTCGCCAGCATCCGCCCGTGGCGCCTGGTCAGGTGATCGAGTTGCTGGCGTTCTCCGGCCTGAAGATCACGCCGTCGGCGCAACTGCGTGAGCAAGGCATGATGCGAGCGCTGGCCGAGCACCCGCAAGTGCGTTTGCGGCAACTGGTTTACAGCGGTTGGACCCGCGAACGTGCGTATGAACAGGCAAAGTTGCTGTTCCGGCGCTACCCGAAAGTCTCGCTGGTGTGGTCAGCCAATGACGAAATGGCGTTTGGCGCCATGCAGGCCTATTCGGAGACGGGCGGTGTGCCCGGAAAGGACGCATTGTTCAGCGCGGTCAATACCTCGACGGCCGCGTTGCAGGCAAAGGTCGATGGAAAGTTGAGCGTATTGTTGGGCGGGCATTTCACTTTGGGCGGTTGGGCACTGGTGCAGGTGCACGACCTTGATCGGGGCGTGGACATCAGCCAGTACGGCGGCCGTGACCGCCAGATCCCGCTGCTGCAACTGGTCGACAGGGCAACCGCCAGGCGAATGCTGGCCATGGGTGAGTCGCCGGACTACGGCGTGAACTTCCGCCGAATGTCGGCCAAGGGTCGGCCTGTGTCTTATCGCTATCCGTTCAGCCTGCAAACCCTGATGCGCTAAACCCCGGCCAGCGTGATCACCAGTTGCACGATGCCGTAGAGCGTCAACGCAAACACCGCCGTGAACAGAATCCCCAGAATCACGAAATGACTCGGCTTGCCGTGGGTGAAATCCCGCGCACGGTTCTTTCCGCTTTGCACCCCGAACGCCGCCGCCATGACGCTGTGCAGCATCTGCCAGAAAGTAGGCGGCTTGTTGTCGACTGGATCGTCCATAAACCCCTCGTCACTTGTGTGTGAATCGTAAGCATAGACATTCCAACCGGATCCTGTAGGAGCGAGGCTTGCCCGCGAAGAAGCCACCGCAGTCCTACAGGAAAACCGCGTCATCGTTCTTCGCGGGCAAGCCTCGCTCCTACAGAGGCGATGCTCAGCGCGAAGAGTGGTTAGTTGTCGTAACCCAGGTTCGGCGCCAGCCAGCGTTCGGTCACGCTCAACTCCTGACCTTTACGCGACGTGTAGCTCTGCACCTGATCCTTGTCGATCTTGCCCACTGCGAAGTACTGCGCCTGCGGGTGAGCGAAGTACCAGCCGCTGACCGCTGCCGCCGGGAACATCGCGTAGTGTTCGGTGAGGAACACGCCGCTGCGGCCGGCACGCATTTCGGCGGCCTCGGGGTCGAGCAGGGCAAACAGCGCGGCCTTCTCGGTGTGATCGGGGCACGCCGGGTAGCCCGGAGCAGGGCGGATGCCGGTGTATTGCTCTTTGATCAGCGCCTCGTTGTCCAGCGTCTCGTCCTTGGCATAACCCCAGTAATCCTTACGAACCTGCTGGTGCAGCCATTCGGCGCAGGCCTCGGCCAGACGGTCGGCCAGGGCCTTGACCATGATCGAGTTGTAATCGTCGCCGGCGTCCTGATACGCCTTGGCCACTTCCTCGGCACCGATGCCGGCGGTGGTGATGAAGCCACCCACGTAGTCAGTGATTTCGCTGTCCTTCGGTGCAACGAAGTCGGCCAGGGAGAAGTTCGGCTTGCCGTCGGTCTTGATGATCTGCTGACGCAGGTGATGCAGCTTGGCCAATGGCTTGCCGTCATCGCCGTAGACTTCGATGTCGTCGTCACGCACCTGGTTGGCTGGCCAGAAGCCGAACACTGCGCGGGCGCTGATCAGTTTCTCGTCGATCAGTTTGGCGAGCATTTCCTGGGCATCGGCGTACAGCGCGGTGGCGGCTTCACCGACCACTTCATCCGTGAGGATGCGCGGGAACTTGCCGGCCAGGTCCCAGGAGATGAAGAACGGCGTCCAGTCGATGTATTCGGCCAGGACTTTCAGGTCGATGTTGTCCAGCACTTTGGAGCCGGTGAACGTCGGTTTGACCGGCGCGTAGGTGCTCCAGTCGAACTGCGGCTTCTTGGCGATGGCCGCCGGGTAGCTCAGGCGTTCGGTGCGGGCGCTGCGGTTGGCAGTGCGTTCGCGAACGTCGATGTATTCCAGACGGGTCTTCTCGACGAAGCCGGCTTTCAATTCCTTGGACAGCAACTGCGTCGCCACACCTACGGCGCGGGAGGCGTCGGTCACGTAGATCACCGCGTCGTTGCTGTACTTCGGCTCGATCTTCACCGCCGTGTGTGCCTTGGAGGTGGTCGCGCCGCCGATCATCAACGGCAGGTGGAAGTCCTGGCGCTGCATTTCGCGGGCGACGTGGACCATTTCATCCAGCGAAGGCGTGATCAGGCCGGACAGGCCGATGATGTCGCACTTCTGCTCCTTGGCCACTTGCAGGATCTTCTCGGCCGGCACCATCACGCCGAGGTCGACGATGTCGTAGCCGTTGCAGCCGAGTACCACGCCGACGATGTTCTTGCCGATGTCGTGCACGTCGCCTTTCACCGTTGCCATCAGGATCTTGCCCTTGGCTTCCGGCTTGTCACCTTTTTCCAGTTCGATGAACGGGATCAAGTGGGCTACGGCCTGCTTCATTACGCGAGCGGATTTCACCACCTGCGGCAGGAACATTTTGCCGGCACCGAACAGGTCGCCGACGATGTTCATGCCGGACATCAGCGGGCCTTCGATCACCTCGATCGGGCGGGCGAACGACTGGCGCGATTCTTCGGTGTCTTCGACGATGTGCGTGGTGATGCCCTTGACCAGTGCGTGCTCAAGACGTTTGTTGACCTCCCAGCCGCGCCATTCTTCGGTCTCGGCTTCCTTGACGCTGCCGTCGCCCTTGTACTTGTCGGCGATGGCGAGGAGGGCGTCGGTGCCTTCCGGGGTGCGGTTGAGGATCACGTCTTCGACGGCGTCGCGCAATTCCACCGGGATCTGGTCGTAGATCTCCAGTTGGCCGGCGTTGACGATACCCATGGTCAGGCCGTTGCGGATCGCGTACAGCAGGAACACCGAGTGAATCGCCTCACGCACCGGGTTGTTGCCACGGAACGAGAACGACACGTTCGACACGCCGCCCGAGGTCAGGGCGTACGGCAGTTCGTCGCGGATGTAGGCACAGGCGTTGATGAAGTCCACAGCGTAGTTGTTGTGTTCTTCAATACCGGTGGCCACGGCAAAGATGTTCGGGTCGAAGATGATGTCTTCCGGCGGGAAGCCGACTTCGTTGACCAGAATGTCGTAGGAGCGTTTGCAGATCTCTTTCTTGCGCGCTTCGGTGTCGGCCTGGCCGGCTTCGTCGAAGGCCATCACGACGACTGCAGCGCCGTAGCGCTTGCACAGCTTGGCGTGATGGATGAATTGCTCGACGCCTTCTTTCATGCTGATCGAGTTGACGATGCCCTTGCCCTGGATGCATTTCAGGCCGGCTTCGATCACTTCCCACTTCGAGGAGTCGATCATGATCGGTACGCGGGAGATGTCCGGTTCGCCGGCAATCAGATTGAGGAAGGTCACCATGGCCTTCTTCGAATCGAGCATCCCTTCGTCCATGTTGATGTCGATCACCTGGGCGCCGGCTTCGACCTGCTGCAGGGCGACTTCCAGGGCTTCGGTGTAGTTGTCTTCACGGATCAGGCGGGCGAATTTGGCCGAGCCGGTGATGTTGGTGCGCTCGCCGACGTTGACGAACAACGAGCTGCGATCGATGGTGAACGGCTCCAGGCCGGAGAGGCGGCAAGCCTTGGGAATGTCCGGGATTTCACGCGGTGCATAACCGGCCACGGCTTTGGCGATGGCTTCGATATGGCCCGGCGTGGTGCCGCAGCAGCCGCCGACGATGTTGAGGAAGCCGCTTTGGGCGAATTCTTCGATGACCTTGGCGGTTTGCGACGGCAGTTCGTCGTACTCGCCGAATTCGTTCGGCAGGCCGGCGTTCGGGTGCGCCGAAACGTGGGTGCCGGCCTTGTTCGACAGCTCTTCCAGGTACGGGCGCAGTTCGCTGGCGCCGAGGGCGCAGTTCAGGCCGACCGAAATCGGTTTGGCGTGGGCCACGGAGTTCCAGAACGCTTCGGTGGTCTGGCCGGAAAGGGTACGGCCGGAGGCGTCGGTGATGGTGCCGGAAATCATGATCGGCAGCTCGATGCCCAACTCTTCGAACACCCCTTGCACGGCGAAGATCGCGGCTTTGGCGTTCAGGGTGTCGAAAATGGTTTCGATCAGGATCAGGTCGGCGCCGCCTTCGATCAGGCCTTTGGTGGCCTCGGTGTAGTTTTCCACCAGTTCATCGAAGGTCACGTTGCGATAGCCGGGGTTGTTCACGTCCGGGGACAGCGAGCAGGTGCGGCTGGTCGGGCCGAGCACGCCGGCGACGAAGCGCGGCTTGTCCGGGTTCTCGAGGGTTTTCGCATCGGCAATCTTGCGGGCCAGGCGAGCGCCTTCTACGTTCAGTTCGTAGGCCAGTTCTTCCATGCCGTAGTCGGCCATGGAAATCCGCGTGGCGTTGAAGGTGTTGGTTTCCAGAATGTCAGCGCCGGCATCCAGGTAGGCTTTTTCGATGCCACCGATCACGTCCGGGCGCGTCAGCACCAACAGGTCGTTGTTGCCTTTGACATCGCTTGGCCAGTCGGCAAAGCGTTTGCCACGGTAATCCTGTTCCTCGAGCTTGTAGCTCTGGATCATCGTGCCCATGCCGCCATCGAGAATCAGAATGCGCTCTTTGAGGGCGTGCTTGAGGGCTTGAAGGCGAACACTGCGATCGGACATTGGGACTACTCGGAAAGACCATGACGAAGGGGCGGAATCATAGCAAACCTGTGCGGTTTTAGAGCATGTCGGGGAATTGCATGAATATCGCTCATGTTGGTCGGCGCGCTGTCCCGGTAGAATCGCTGCGTTTTTTCAAGGATCGGGAACAGGGACATGTCGTATCGCGTCGTCATCAGCAGCGTACTGCTGTTTTTAAGCTGGGGCGCCGTGGCGCAGGGCCTGGCGCCTTCCGCTGCCATTTCCTACACCCGCGACATCCAACCGATCTTCACCGAAAAGTGCGTGGCCTGCCATGCCTGCAATGACGCCGCTTGTCAGCTCAACCTGGGCAGCGGCGAAGGCGCGGCGCGCGGTGCGTCGAAAGTCCCGGTTTACGACGGCGACCGCAGCCAGGCGGCCGCGCCGACCCGGTTGTTTTATGACGCCTTCGGCAAGCACGCCTGGCAGCAAAAAGGCTTCTATCCGGTACTTGACGCCCAGGGCAGCCAGGCCGCGTTGATGGCGCGGATGCTGGAACTGGGTCACAAAACGCCTTTGACGCCTAACGCCAAATTGCCGGAAGACATCGTCCTGGGCCTCAATCGTGAAAACATGTGCGCGATGCCGGCCGAGTTCGACGGTTACGCGGGCGCTCATCCGAAGGAAGGCATGCCGCTGGCGGTCACCGGCCTGACCGATCAGCAGTACCAGACGCTGCAACGCTGGCTGGCCTCGGGTGCGCCGATCGATGAACAAGGCCTGGTGCCTTCGGCGAAAGAAGCCTTGCAGGTGGTGCAGTGGGAAAACCTGCTCAACTCGCCGGGCGCCCGGCAGAGTCTGGTGGGGCGCTGGTTGTTCGAGCACTGGTTCCTTGCCCACATTTACTTCAAGGACGGTGAGCCGGGACATTTCTTCCAATGGGTGCGTTCGCGCACGCCGACCGGCCAGCCGATTGACCTGATCAACACCCGCCGCCCGAATGACGATCCGGGCACGCAGGTGTATTACCGCTTGTGGCCGGTGCAGGGCGTGATCGTGCAGAAGACCCACATCACCTATCCGCTGAGCGCGGCGAAGATGGCACGGGTCAAAAGCCTGTTCTACAACGGCAACTGGCAGGCCAATGCCTTGCCGGGCTACGGCCCGGAACGCCGGGCCAATCCGTTTGCCACGTTCGAGGCGATTCCGGCGCAGGCGCGCTATCAGTTCATGCTCGATAACGCCGAATACTTCGTGCGCACGTTTATCCGCGGGCCGGTGTGCCGTGGGCAGATCGCCACGGATGTGATTCGCGATAACTTCTGGGCGCTGTTCCAGGCGCCGGAACATGATCTCTACATCATCGACCCGATCTACCGCGGCCAGGCCACGCCGTTGCTGGCCATGCCGGGGCAGAACGACGATGTCGGCAGCGTGCTGAGCCTGTGGCATGACTACCGTGACAAACGTAACGAGTATGAAGTGCTGCGCCGCGACAACTACGCCGACGCGCCCGCGCCGAGCTGGTCGACTTTATGGGCTGGCAACGACAACGCGCTGCTGACCATCTTCCGGCATTTCGACAGCGCCTCGGTGAACAAGGGACTGATCGGCGATGTGCCGCAAACGATGTGGCTGTTCGATTTCCCGTTGCTGGAGCGCACGTATTATCAGTTGGCGGTCAACTTCGACGTGTACGGCAACGTTTCCCATCAGGCGCAGACGCGCCTGTATTTCGACCTGATCCGTAATGGCGCCGAGCAGAACTTCCTGCGCCTGATGCCCGCCGATTCACGCGACGACTATCTCGACGACTGGTACCAGAGCAGCGGCAAATTCAAGATGTGGCTGGATTACGAGGCCATCGACAACGACAAGCCGACGGCACTGAACCTCGACGAAAAAGACCCGAAACGCGACTTTTCCAAGCAACTGCTGGCCCGTTACGGCGAGCTCAATGCCAAGCCCGATCCGATCAATCGCTGCGACGGGGCCTATTGCTCTCGGCCGAACATCGACCCGGATTTGCAGAGCGCCGAGCAGGCCTTGAGTCGCCTGGCCTCACGGCCTGCCGCCGGGCTGAAGGTTATTGATCAACTGCCGGAAGCGACGATGCTGCGTATCGAAGCCGCGAGCGGCAAACGCGAGGTTTACAGCCTGTTGCGCAATCGCGCGCACAGCAACGTCGCATTCCTGCTTGGTGAGTCGCTGCGTTATCAGCCGGGGCTCGACACGCTGACCATTTTTCCGGGAGTGCTCAGCAGCTATCCGAACTTCATGTTCAACATTCCCGCCGATCAAGTGCCAGCCTTTGTCGAGGCGATGGAAAACGCCAAGGATGCCAATCGCTTCGAGAAAATCGTCGAACGCTGGGGGATTCGCCGCAGTCATCCGCAATTCTGGTTCTACTTCCATGACCTGAGCCGGTACGTCCACGAAACCGACCCGGTGGAAGAGGGCGTGCTGGACATGAACCGCTACGAGAATCTCTGAATCCCCCTATCTAACGTAGGAGCGAAGCTTGCTCGCGAAGGTGTGTCAGGCGACATGTATGTAGCTGATACACCTTCGCGAGCAAGCTTCGCTCCCACATTAGGCAGGGGGGGTATTGTCGTAATCTTTCCCGACAAAAATACTAGGACTTTGTGCGGCGCGATGATTGGCGTAAACTGCGCCCAAGCCTGCGAGGAGTTTCCATGACCGCTATTACCATTACCGACGCCGCCCACGATTACCTGGCTGATCTGCTCTCCAAGCAGAACACCCCGGGCATCGGCATCCGCGTCTTCATCACCCAGCCTGGCACCCAGTACGCCGAAACCTGCATTGCTTATTGCAAGCCGGGCGAAGAAAAACCCGAAGACACTGCGCTGGGGCTGAAAAGCTTCACTGCTTACATCGACTCGTTCAGCGAAGCTTTCCTGGACGATGCGGTTGTCGACTACGCCACCGACCGCATGGGCGGCCAGCTGACCATCAAGGCGCCTAACGCCAAAGTCCCGATGGTCAACGCCGACAGCCCGATCAACGAGCGCATCAACTACTACCTGCAAACCGAGATCAACCCGGGGCTCGCGAGCCACGGCGGTCAGGTCAGCCTGATCGATGTGGTCGATGATGGCATCGCCGTGTTGAAGTTCGGCGGCGGTTGCCAGGGCTGCGGCCAGGCAGACGTCACCCTGCGTGAAGGCATCGAGCGCACCTTGCTCGAGCGCATTCCCGAGCTCAAGGGTGTTCGTGACGTGACTGACCACACGCAGAAAGAAAACGCCTACTACTAAGGTGTTCGCTGCGACATGAAAAACGGCGCCCCGTGAGCGCCGTTTTTTTATGGGTGAAATTCATTGGCCCCATCGCGAGCAGGCTCGCTCCCACAGGGGATCGTGACCAGCCCCAAATACTGTGTCCACCACAGATCTAATGTGGGAGTGAGCCTGCTCGCGATGGGGCCCTATGGCCGATACAAATGCGCATGCCCGGCGCGATACAGCGACGACTCACTAAAGTGATCACTGCCCAACACCCGACCCACCAGAATCAACGCCGTGCGCCGAAACCCCTTCGCCTCAACCTTTCCGGCAATATCCGCAATCGTCCCCACCACCCAATCCTGATCCGGCCAGGTCGCCCGGTGAATCACCGCAATCGGGCAGTCCGCGCCGTAATGCGGCAGCAATTCAACCAGGATTTTCTCCAGGTGATTCACCCCCAAATGAATGGCCATGGTCGCCCCATGCTGCGCCAGGCTGCCCAGCTCTTCACCGGCCGGCATCGCGGTCTTGTCGGCGTAGCGAGTCAGGATCACGCTCTGTGACACGTCCGGCAACGTCAGCTCCGCACCCAACAGCGCCGCACACGCCGCCGTCGCGGTAACACCGGGAATGATTTCAAACGCAATATCGAGTTCGCGCAGGTAACGAATCTGCTCGCCAATCGCGCCATACAGGCTCGGATCGCCGGAATGCACCCGCGCCACATCCTGGCCGTTGGCATGGGCGGTTTTGATCAGCTCGATGATCTGTTCCAGGTGCAGTTCGGCGCTGTTGACCACCTGTTCGGCGTTGTGGCCTTCCAGCACGGCGGCGGGCACCAGTGAGCCGGCGTAGATGATTACCGGGCAGCTGCGAATCAGCCGCTGCCCTTTGACGGTGATCAGTTCCGGGTCGCCGGGACCTGCGCCAATGAAATAGACGGTCATCGTCGTTTCCTGTCAAAAAAGGGGGCTGGGCAAGGCTTCAGATGAAGATTGCTCATGATCGAAGGCGAGGATTATCGGGGATTTTGCGCCGCGCAGGCCAATGCCAGGGTCGCCTGGGCATATTTTTGTCGGGAAATCAGCAGTTTTGCCGGCGCCTGGGCCAGTTGTTCGGCAAGGGCGAGGGCGGCGCTTTCTGCTACGCCGTAGCAGCCGGTGCGCTCAAAAGCGATTTCCGAACGGTGGCTGAGTTGCGGTTGATAACCGGCCAATTCTTCACTGCTGAAGTACGTCAGCGGCAATTCGAGTTGCGCGGCAAGCTCGATCAGGCCCGGTTCGTCGCGCTTCAGGTCGATGCTGGCCAACGCCGTGATCTGCTGAAGTCCGATTTGATGCGCCTGTAATGCCTGATCGAGTAACGCCCGAAGCGTGCTGACGGGGCAGCCGCGCTGGCAGCCCAGGCCGACCACTAACGTCGGCGCTGTGCTGGTGTCGCTCATGCGTGGTATTGACCATCGCTTTTGCGGCGGAACAACCAGGCGCTGATCAGGCCCAGGGCCAGCCAGAATCCAAGGTTGGTCAGCTGCGAAGCGATTTTGAATTGCGTTTCCAGGGCTTGCGGCGCGAGCATCGAGTGCACTTCCGGTTGTGGTGCACCGATCACGTGAGGGACGGCGAGAATCGCCACGCCCAGGATCTTCATCAGCCAGTGGCGGCTGAAAGCGATCAGCGCGATGCCGACGGCGGTGGACGCTGCAGTGCCGATCCACCAGATTTGCCGTTGTGCCAGGTCAGCTGCTGCCGTGCCCGGCAGTTCCGGCGGCAGGCCGAGGGTCGGCGCCAGTACAAACGTTGCGTAACCGGCCAGGCCCCAGAGCAAGCCCTGCGAGGTTTTGGTCGGCGAGCGCAGCGTGTAGAGGCCCGCGAGCATCAGGGCGAAACCGACAGCCACTACCAGGTTGCCGCCAGTTGTCGACAGCACGCGCTGCCAGCCATCTTCCGGCTCCCAGGCTTCTGCATCGTGGGTGTGAGCGGCGGCACCGGCGGCGTGTTCATGAACTTCAACAGCGGCCGGCTCGGATTTTTCGTAAGTCTCGGCCTGCAGAATCAGCGGAGCGACCCAGAAGCTTTGCAGCAGGGTCAGCAACAGGGCGGCCAGCAGCCCTGTGAAACCTGCGGTTTGCGCAATACGCTTGATCATGTCGACAGGTCTCAATGGCACGGGAAGGCGGAGCTGTGACGGGTATCGTGCGCAGCGTTGTGCACCGCTTCGATGTGCGAGAAACCGGCGAAATACACCAGGCACGCGCCAAGGATCGACGCGCAGACTGCGGCGGTCAGGCGTTGAGCCAGGGTGGTCGTGGTGGTGCTGGTGGATGTGTGGCCGGTGCTGCTGATGATCGACATGGCGCTTCCCTCTGGTCTGTCAGCGGGTGAATAGAGCGCATGGAAGACCCCTGCGAATCGGGCTCGCAGAGATTCAAACAGCGCCCGCCCACCGCGGGTTTGTTATTCAGTGAACGTAAATCGTCACTTTGTGTTGCGGGCCGGTCTCCGGGCTCACGAGGGGCTTTGGCGTCAGCCGAAACCTGCAAGCGTCACCTTCCCATGCCGAACTGCTGGCACAGTGGATCTGACGCTTCGCTCGCTTACCGTTGCGGGGGCAGCACCGGACTGACATGGCTTTGAGTAAAGCACATGAATCACCGGTTTCCCGTTTCACCCTGTGAAGGGCACCCGTAACAAGGTGTGTAGGAGAGCATGGGCGGGGGTTGGGCGTCAATTGGCAAGGGTTCTCAACTCGGAACCGAGGTGGATTCTTCGCGGGCAAGCCTTGCTCCTACGGGGCGGCGGTGTTCTTGGTAGGAGCGAGGCTTGCCCGCGAAGGGGCCCGTGCGGCTACCACAAGACATTGACCCGCCCCCACACCATGCGTAGCCTTGCGCATTCGAGGTTCTTCGGCGTTTGCCGGAGCTAAGAAGGGAACGCGGTCGATGCCGCGGCTGCCCCCGCAACTGTGAACGGTGATGTTCGCTGCCACGCCACTGCAAACCTGTCCAACGGGTTCGCGGGAAGGCGCAGCCAACGCCAGTCTCGCGACAGGCACACCGTCAGCCAGGAGACCTGCCTCGACACGAATTCTCACTACAACCGGGCGGGGTGATCCGGTGGCGAACTCTTCCGCGCGCCTGTCGCTGCGGTCGTCGTCCCGCATGCCCGCCACCTTGCCAAAGGGCATCCGATGAAAACACTGGCCAAACTCCCCGTCACCATCGTTACCGGCTTCCTCGGCTCGGGCAAAACCACCTTGCTGCGGCACATGCTCGATAACGCGCAGGGCCGCCGCATCGCGGTGATCGTCAACGAGTTCGGCGAGCTGGGCATCGACGGCGAAATTCTCAAGCAGTGCTCCATCGGTTGCACCGAAGAAGAAGCCAACGGCCGCGTCTACGAACTGGCCAACGGCTGCCTGTGCTGCACCGTCCAGGAAGAGTTCTTCCCGGTAATGCGCGAACTGGTGGCCCGTCGCGGCGACCTCGATCACATCCTGATCGAAACGTCGGGCCTGGCCCTGCCAAAACCTTTGGTCCAGGCCTTCCAGTGGCCGGAAATCCGCAGCGCCTGCACCGTTGATGCGGTGATCACCGTGGTCGACAGCCCGGCCGTGGCGGCCGGCACGTTCGCCGCGTTCCCGGACCAAGTGGATGCCCAGCGCAAACTCGACCCGAACCTGGACCACGAGTCGCCGCTGCACGAGCTGTTCGCCGACCAACTGGCCAGCGCCGACCTGGTGATTCTCAACAAGGCCGACCTGATCAGCGCCGAAGACCTGGCCCGCGTACGCCTGGAAGTCGCCGAAGAACTGCCGCCCGCCGTCAAAGTCATCGAAGCCAGCAGCGGTCGCCTGCCACTGGACGTGCTGATCGGTCTCGGCGCCGGTTCCGAAGAACACATCGACAGCCGTCATAGCCACCACGATCATCACCACGACGGCGATGACCATGACGACCACGATCACGACGCGTTCGACTCCATTTCCATCGAACTGCCACAAGCCGACGAAAGCCTGCTGATGGACGCGCTGACGCAATTGGTGGTCAAGCACGGCATCCTGCGGGTCAAGGGTTTCGCGGCGATCCCGAACAAGCCGATGCGCCTGTTGATCCAGGGCGTGGGCACGCGTTTCGACAAGCATTTCGACCGTCAGTGGGGCGCCGACGAAGCGCGCACCACGCGTCTGGTGCTGATCGGCCAGGCGCTCAACGCCGCGCAACTCGAAGCGCAACTGCGCGCCGCGCTCAGCGTTTAACCCATGCACCTGCTCAGGACCCAGCCCGGCGGTTTCGTCTCGGATGACAACATTGCCGACCTTGGACAAACCCCTGCCGAGCTGGTGATCCTGTGCAGCGGCGATTCCAGCCTCGCGCTGCTCGCCGAAGCCGCGCAACAGTTGCCGGACGATTACCCGAGCGTGCGTCTGGCCAACCCGATGCAGGTGCAGAACCACGCCTCGGTCGATTTGTATGTCGACGAAGTGCTGCGCCACGCCAAGGTGATTCTGATCTCGCTGCACGGCGGCATTGCGTATTGGCGTTACGGCGTCGAGCGGTTGGTCGAGCTCTCCCAGCGCGGCGTGCAGCTGATTCTGGTGCCCGGCGATGATCGCCCGGACCCGGAACTCAGCGACCTGAGCACGGTGGTTGCCGAAGACCGCGACCGGCTTTGGCATTACTTGCGTCAGGGCGGCATGGCCAACGCGCTCGATCTGTTTCGCTGCCTCGCCACTCGTTGGCTGGAGCGCGACTACGCGTGGGCCGAACCGCAAACCCTGCCGCGCACAGCGATTTACCACCCACAAAAAAGTCCCGCCGCACTGCAGGATTGGCTAGCCGACTGGCAGGCCGGTCAACCGGTGGCGGCGGTGCTGTTTTACCGCTCGCATTTGCAGGCGGCGAACACCGCGTTCATTGATGTTTTCTGCCAGCGTTTGCAAGCGGCTGGGTTGAATCCCTTGCCGATTGCCGTGGCCAGTCTCAAAGAGCCCGGCTGCCTGACGGTAGTCGAGGACTGGCTGGATGAAGTCGAAGCCTCGGTGATCCTCAACACCACCGGCTTCGCCCAATCCAGCCCCGAAGCGCCGCACTTGCGACCGTTTCGACGCAACATCCCGGTGATCCAGGCCATCTGCGCCCAGGACAACGAACCCGGTTGGCGTGCCAGCGAGCAAGGCCTCGGTCCGCGGGATCTGGCGATGCACATCGCGCTGCCGGAGCTGGACGGGCGGATCATCAGTCGCCCGATCAGCTTCAAGGACCTGGCGTGGCGCAGCGAGCGCAGTCAGTCCGACGTGGTGTGCTATCGACCACAACCGGAACGCATGGATTTTGTCGCCGAACTGGCGCGGCGCTGGATCGATCTGGCGCGGGTGCCGAACAGCGAAAAACGCATTGCCCTGATCCTCGCCAACTACCCGACCCGCGACGGGCGCATCGGCAACGGCGTGGGCCTCGACACACCGGCCGCTGCACTGAATATTCTGCGTGCGCTGCATCAAGAAGGTTACCCGCTGCCGGCCGAACTGCCGGGCAGCGGCACCGAACTGATCCAGCAATTGCTCGGCGGCGTCAGCAACGATCTCGACACCATCGATCAGCGCCCGTGCCAGCAAAGCCTCGCGCTGGATGATTACAACCTGATGTTCAACGCCTTGCCCGAGGCTAATCGCCAGGCAGTGCTGGAACGTTGGGGCACCGCGCAAAACGATCCGATGTTCCGTGACGGGCGAATGATGATCGCCGGCCTGCGTTTCGGCCTGACCTTCGTCGGCATTCAACCGGCGCGCGGTTATCAGGTGGACCCGAGCGCGGTCTATCACGACCCGGACCTGGTGCCGCCTCACGGTTATCTGGCGTTCTATTTCTGGTTGCGCAACACCTACGGCGCCCACGGCGTGATCCACGTCGGCAAGCACGGCAACCTCGAATGGCTGCCGGGCAAAGGTGTCGGACTGTCCGAGCATTGCTGGCCGGACGCATTGCTCGGGCCGCTGCCGAACATCTATCCGTTCATCGTCAACGATCCGGGCGAGGGCGCCCAGGCCAAGCGCCGCACGCAAGCGGTGATCATCGATCACCTGATGCCGCCGCTGACCCGCGCCGAAACCTACGGCCCGCTGCGCAACCTCGAACTGCTCGCCGACGAGTATTACGAAGCGCAATTGCTTGACCCGCGCCGCGCCCGTGAATTGCAGCGCGACATTCTGCAATTGGTACGCGACACGCACATCGACCGTGAGTTGCAACTGGACGAGAAGCTCGACAGCGACGCCGATGCAGCGATCTGGCTGCCGCGTCTGGACACGTATTTGTGCGATCTGAAGGAGTCGCAGATCCGCGATGGGCTGCACATCTTTGGTGAATCGCCGACCGGGCGTCTGCGCATCGACAC
Organism: Pseudomonas sp. BF-B-15; assembly: GCF_019946675.1. Lineage (NCBI taxonomy): Bacteria > Pseudomonadati > Pseudomonadota > Gammaproteobacteria > Pseudomonadales > Pseudomonadaceae > Pseudomonas > Pseudomonas sp. BF-B-15. Next base: position 42,821 of record NZ_JAGYFZ010000026.1, on the reverse strand, counting down.
GTTGTTGGCTTTGTTGCGGATTCCACGGGGCGATGGCCGTGGGGCGCAGTCGAGTTTGCTGCGGGCGTTGGCCAAGGCGTTTGGGTTGGGCTTTGATCCGCTGGATTGCGCGTTGGCTGAGCCTTGGGTTGGGCCGCGACCGATTGAGCTGCAATCGCTCGACGATGAAGTCTGGCGCACGGCAGGTGATACCCGCGAACGCCTCGAACTGTTCGCCGCTCAACTGATCTCGCAAGCGCTCGATACCTGTAGGAGCGAGCCTGCTCGCGAAAGCGGAGTGTCAGTCGACATTGATTTGCCTGTCACACCGCATTCGCGAGCAGGCTCGCTCCCACAGGGGCCGGGGTGGTCTGATGTGAGCGCCATCCTCGACAACCTGCGCGAAGTGGTCGCGCCAAGGCTCGACGCCTGCGGCCCGGCGGAAATGCGCGGCTTGCTCGACGCCCTCAGCGGTCGTTTCGTCCCTGCCGGCCCCAGCGGCGCGCCGAGTCGCGGGCGGCTGGACGTGCTGCCGACCGGACGCAATTTCTATTCGGTGGACGTGCGCAACCTGCCGACCACCACCGCGTGGCGCATCGGTTTCCAATCGGCGAACCTGATTCTCGAGCGGCACTTGCAGGACCACGGCGATCACCTGCGTCAACTCGGCCTGTCGGTCTGGGGCACCGCGACCATGCGCACCGGCGGCGACGACATCGCGCAAGCCATGGCGCTGATGGGTGTGCGCCCGGTCTGGGCGACGGGCAGTCAGCGGGTCGATGACTTCGAAATTCTGCCGCTGAGCCTGCTCGACCGCCCACGCGTGGACGTGACCTTGCGCGTGTCCGGATTCTTCCGTGATGCCTTTGCCAATCTGATCCGCCTGTTCGATGCGGCGGTGCAGGCAGTCGCTGCGCTGGATGAACCGGACGATCTCAATCCATTGGCGGCCAAGGTCCGCGCCGAACGTGAGGCGTTGCTGCAATCGGGCCTTGATGAAGAAGCGGCCAAACGGCAGGCCGGTTGGCGCATCTTCGGCGCCAAACCCGGTGCTTACGGTGCTGGCGTGCAAGGGGCAATCGATGGTCGTTTGTGGCAGAGCCGCGAAGACCTGGCCGAGGTTTACCTGAATTGGGGCGGCTACGCTTACGGCGGTGCCGACGAAGGCACGGCGGCCCGCGAGCAGTTCGCCCAGCGCCTGAGCCAGGTTCAGGCCGTGCTGCAAAATCAGGACAACCGCGAGCATGATTTGCTCGACTCCAACGACTATTACCAGTTCCAGGGCGGTATGCTCGCGGCCGTGGAAAGCCTCAGCGGTGCAGCGGCGGCCAGTTACCATGGTGACCACAGCCAGCCGGACTTGCCGAAAATCCGTACGCTGAAGGAAGAACTGAACCGGGTGATCCGCTCGCGGGCGGCCAATCCGAAGTGGATCGACGGCGTGAAGCGCCACGGCTACAAAGGTGCGTTTGAACTGGCGGCGACGGTCGATAACCTGTTCGCGTTCGACGCGACGACGCAGTTGATCGACGATCACCAATACGCGTTGCTGGCCGATGCGTATTTGCTGGACCCTGCAACCCGGGATTTTGTGCGCGAGCACAATCCCCATGCGTTGCGCGACATGACCGAGCGCATGCTGGAAGCACAGCAGCGCGGGATGTGGCAAGAGCCCGGCGCCTATAAAGAAGCACTGGAAAACCTGCTGCTGGACATAGAAGAAGACACCTGACACACCGTAGATCCCCTGTAGGAGTGAGACCGGCTTGCCGGCGATAGCGTTGGGTCAGTCAATATTGATTTGCCTGACACACCGCTATCGCCGGCAAGCCGGTCTCGCTCCCACAGTTAGAAGCATTTCACCGACCATGACCGAGATTTGATAATGACCGACACCCCGCATTTCCCGCTCTCCGCCGTGGTCGGCGCCGACGATCTCAAACTCGCTTTGTACCTCACCGCCATCGACCCGAAAATCGGCGGCGTGCTGATCGAAGGTCCACGCGGCATGGCCAAATCCACCCTGGCCCGAGGCCTCGCGGACCTGCTCGCCAGCGGTCAGTTCGTCACCTTGCCGCTGGGTGCCACTGAAGAACGCCTGGTCGGCACCCTCGACCTTGATGCCGCCCTGAGCGAAGGTCGTGCGCAGTTTTCTCCCGGCGTACTGGCTAAGGCTGACGGTGGCGTGCTCTACGTCGATGAAGTCAATCTGCTGCCCGATCACCTGGTGGACTTGCTGCTCGACGTCGCTGCCAGCGGCACCAACCTGATTGAGCGTGACGGCATTTCCCATCGGCATTCGGCAAAGTTCGTGTTGATCGGCACCATGAATCCGGAAGAGGGCGAGTTGCGTCCGCAACTGCTCGACCGCTTTGGCCTGAACGTCGCCCTCAGCGGTCATACCGCACCCGCCCAGCGTGGGCAGATTATCCGTCGGCGGCTGGATTTCGACAGCGATCCGCAACGCTTCTGCGCCGAGTGGGAAAGCCAGCAGCAGTCTTTGCGTGAGCGTTGCCAGACAGCGCGCAGCACACTGGCGAGCATCCCCCTGGACGATGAGGCGCTGGCGCAGATTACCGAGCGCTGTTTTGCCGCTGGTGTCGATGGCCTGCGCGCCGATCTGGTCTGGCTGCGTGCCGCCCGTGCCCATGCGGCGTGGCGGGGGGCGAGCGCCATTGCCGAGGAAGATATCGACGCCGTTGCCGAGTTCGCCTTGCGCCATCGTCGTCGCGAACAGTCGCCACCGGCGCCGCAACAGGCCCGGCAACCCGCCCCGCAACAATCCAGCCCGAGCGAAGGCCAGGGCCAATGGGGCGAAATGCCCGCGCAGGCGCTGCCGGTCGGCGCTCGACGTGAAGTGCCGAGCTGGCCAAAAAAGCCCTAGGCATTCGCCCTCGAACTGACGCGGGGGCGAATGCCAGGCCCCGCGCCGGACGGCTGGACCACGGCAAGCAGGGTAAGCGTCATGCCGCCCGCAGCGGTTCGATCAATTGGCCCGGCACCTTGCTCAACGGCCGCCCGCGCCAACGCCAGGATGTGCTGTTTCAATTGCGCACCCGTTCGCCCCATGAACTGTGGCTGGTGATCGTCGACGCCTCGGCCTCGACGCGCCGCCACCAGGCCTTGAGCGATGCCAAGGGGCTGTTGGCGCAGTTGTTCGACGACGCTTACCGCCAGCGTGTGCACCTGGCGTTGCTGACGGCCAGCGGCCATGCGCCGAAGTGGCAAGTGCAGGGGTTGAAAGCTTCCAGCGGGTTGCGCCACTGGCTCGATGGCCTTGGCGCGGGCGGCGGTACGCCGTTGCTGGCGGCATTGGGCGAAGCGGGGCGATGGCTCGCGGTCCGGCAAAAACGCTTCCCGGCGGAGCAGCAACGGTTGTTGCTGGTGACCGATGGGCGGTTGAAGGAGTGGTCGGGGTTACCGGCGCTGGCGTGTCCGGGGCTGCTGATCGACATCGAGCGTGGGCCGATTCGGTTGGGGCGGGCGCGGCAGTTGGCAGAGGAGTTGCAAACGGATTATCGGCATATCGATGAGATGGTTTCAGGCTGAGTTTGCAGTGTCTGTGCTGGCCTCTTCGCGGGCAAGCCTCGCTCCTACAGGGACAATGCGTAACCTGTAGGAGCGAGGCTTGCCCGCGAAGGCATCACCGGATAATCCGGTTAATCTGCAGCGCTGCCCTATGCTATCCAGGCAAGCCATTCACAGGAGTGAAGCATGCGTGTTCTAGCCACAAACAGTCAGGACGATTTCCGCGTCAAAGCCTACGCCGGCACCAACGGCGTGCTGCTGGCCATGGACCTGGCCGAATCCCGCCGCAAAGGCCTGCTGGGTTTCGCCATCGAAAAACAGCAAGGCAGCAAACCCTGGTTGTTCCTGTTCAATAGCCTGACGTTCCCCGGCAAGGCTCATACGTTCCCGCAGTTTCACGCCACCCCGAGCGACCTCGCGCCGTTGCAGAAATTTCGCTGGGCCGATTACGCGGTCAATCCGGGGATGACGATCCATTACCGAATCCACCTCGCCTATGGCAGCGCAGATGCACCGCAGCTGGGCGAATTTCTCGAAGTGACCGTCACGTCCGACAACGGCCTGCCGCACAATCAGAGTGTGATTTTCAACCGCGCGGTGGCCGCCAGCCAGGCATTCCAGCGCAAGTTTCCCGACCTCGACGCGTTGATCAGCGCCAACAAGAACCTGCCCATCGAGGCCTGGCCCGATGCGCCGCGCCAGTGGCTGGAAAACGGTTTGCTCGGGCGCCTGCTGGGGTTTATCGAACGGGCGGTGGATGGTCAGTGGGCGCTGGACATTGCCATTTACGAGTACGAGTTGCAGGTGATCGTCGATGCCGTCAACGCGGCGTTCGAACGGGGTGTGAAGGTTCGCGTGCTGTATCACGCACAACCCGACGATGACGACACCGTCATCAACCAGGCCAGCCTGGAAAAAATACCGGCGGCGAACAAGCGCGGGCGTGTCACCCATAACATCTTCCACAACAAATTCATGGTGCTGAGCCAGGTCGATGCCGCCGGGCAGCTTCAGCCTGAAGCGGTGCTGTGCGGCAGCACCAACTTCACGCCCAATGGCGTTTATCGACAGGCCAACGTGGTGCATGTGCTGGACGACGCGCGCATCAGCGCCAGCTATCTGCAGACCTTCGAGCAAGTCTGGGCGACACCGGACGACGTCGGCGCCACCCGGCAATGGATCACGCAACACAACCCGATAGACCCGCAGCAGCCGTTGTTCGCCGGGTTCTCACCGCGTTCGGGGCAGGGTGATTTGCGGGCGTTTGTCGAGATCATCAACGCCGCGAAAAAGGACGTGCTGTTTGTCACTGCGTTCGCCTTGCCCGATGACATTCTCAACGCGCTGCTTGGCCAGCCCCACGACGACATTTTGCGTTACGGCCTGCAAAACACCGCTAGCCGCATCACCGGTTTTCACGCTGATCGCAGCGCCGAATTTGCCGCGACTGCGCTGCTCAACACCGGGCTGGAAGGCTGGCTTCGAGAGAACATGAAGGGCCAGAAGGGCAATTTGCTGGTGCACACCAAAGCCGTGGTCACCGACTTCACCAGCGACGCGCCGACGATCATCAGCGGCAGCCACAACCTCAGCGCTGCGGCCAGCAACGGCAACGACGAGAACTACCTGATCGTGCGCGGTGATACCGATCTGGCTGATCGTTATGGTTTGGAGTTGCTGCGGTTTTACGAGCATTACCGCTTTCGCTACTTCGCGAAGAAACTTGCGCTCAAACAGGTGCAGCCGTTGAAGGTGGATGACAGCTGGACTGATGATTATTACCTGGCGGGGGATTTGCGGCAGCTGTCCAGATTGCGATTCTCCGGACGGTAAATCAGTGTATCCAATGGCCCCATCGCGAGCAGGCTCGCTCCCACATGGGATTTGTGTACGCCACCGACCAAATGTGGGAGCGAGACCGGCTTGCCGGCGATGGGGGCGACACGGTCTCCCCGCGTCAGTGGAACTTTGAACTTCCCCCCGATTACTTCCCCATCGCCTGTCGGTACTGCCGCGTACGCCGCCCAATGTACAAACGGTCAAGGATCAGCGCCCAGACTGCCGACACCTCCGGCCGGGGCTTGCGGCCACGGCTCAGGCGCTGGAGCTGGAATTTCACCACAGCCATGCTCGCCAGCGAGGCCAACGGTTTGCGTTTCCACTGGATCGGCGGCAGTTGCGGATGGCTGTTCCGGCCTTCGCGCCAGTGTTTGACCAACTGCGGTTCGAGGGCCAACGCGGTGCCGATACCGGCCATGGCGATGCCGCTGTCCAGCACTTGTTCGACGATCGCCAAACGCCGAATCCCGCCGGTCACCATCACCGGCATACGCGCCACGCTCGCCAGTTCGCCGGCCATTTCCAGAAAATACGCTTCCCGCGCCAGGGTCCGGCCATCGCGTGCCTCGCCCTGCATGGCTGGCGCTTCGTAGCTGCCGCCCGACAACTCAAGCAAATCGATCGGTTGCTCGTTGAGCCACTGGATCACTTGGCGGGCATCGTCGGCGTCGAAGCCACCGCGCTGGAAGTCGGCCGAGTTGAGTTTTACCGAGACGCAAAACTTCGGTGATACGGCCTGGCGAACGGCGCTGATCACGTCGAGCAACAAGCGTGCGCGATTCTCCAGGGATCCGCCCCAGCGGTCGGTGCGGCGATTGGTCAATGGCGACAGGAACTGGCTGATCAGGTAACCGTGTGCCGCATGAATCTGCACGCCGGTGAAACCGGCCTTTTCGGCGAGGGCAGCGCTGGTGGCGAAGCGCGTGATTACCTCGGCGATATCGCCCTCGGACATCGGTTTGGGTTCGGCAAACATCTTGGAAAATGAACCGAGATCCAGCGCCACCGCCGAGGGCGCCCACGCTTGCTGGCCGAGGTTGGCCATGGTCTGGCGCCCCGGATGATTGAGCTGCATCCAGAATTGCGCGCCACCAGAGCGGCCAATCGTTGCCCATTGGCGAAAGCGTTCCATGTCGCGATCATCTTCCAGCACCACGCCACCGGGGCCGGTCATGGCGCGGCGGTCGATCATCACATTGCCCGTCAGCAACAACCCGGCTTCGCCCCCGGCCCAGGCCTGGTACAAGCGAAACAGTGCATCGGACGGCGCCTGCCCGGTGTCGGCAAGGTTCTCTTCCATCGCCGCTTTGGCAATGCGATTGCCGATTGTCTGGCCGTTGGGCAAATTCAACGCTTGGAAGGGCGACATGCTTGACTCCTCATCAGTGAAGATCAGAGGCTAAGCTTAAAGCTAACTTTAATGTCAAGCAGGAAAACGAGACCGGGATGAAAATTGGTGAATCGGCTCTGGCGCCGTTCAAGCCTTCGCGCTGATGGCGGCAGCCGATGGGGCGGGAATCGGATTGCGCATCAGCGTGCCCACCACCAACGCCCCCAGCAATGCGAGTAATCCGGCGACCAACAACAAGAGACTGAAGCCGCCGACGAACGCCTGTCGGGCCAACGGTTCGACCCCGTTGCGCGCGGCTTCCGGCAACAAGCCCAGCGCTGCCGGCATGTCACCGGCCACCACCCGTGATGCGATGCCTTGGGTCTGGGCGAGCCATTGCGCGCCTTGTGCCGACAAATCTGCGCGCAACAACTGTTCGGCATGGCTGGATAGCAACGCGCCGTACACGCCGATGGCCAGCACGATCGCACTGAAACGCATGGTGGTGCTCATGCCCGAGGCCATCCCGGTGCGTTCCCTGGGCACGCAGGCCATGATGTTTTTCTGCGTGTCGCCATTGAGCAGCCCGGCCCCCGCGCCGGTGACGGCAATCGCCAGGGCAAAAGGCAGGTAACCGCCGCTGCTGACCGCCCAGGCACTGAGCAGATTGCCGCTGCCGACCAGGGTCAAACCGGTCGCCATCAACGTGGCCGGGGCAAATCGACTGGCCAGGCGCACGCCGATACGCGGGCAAATCAACATGGTCAGGGCAAACGGCAACATGCCCAACCCTGAGGCGATGGCCGAGAAACCCAGGCCGTTTTGCAGATAAAACGGCAGCAACGTCATCATCACTTGCGCGCAACCGGCGTAGGCAAACATGCCCAGCAGCGCGCCAATGAAGCGCGGATGTTTGAACAATTGCAGGTCGACCATCGGCCGCCGCTGCATCCGCTCGATCACGACGAACAACCCCAGTAACAGCGCGCCGCCGATCAGTCGGGCGTAAGTGATCGGGTTGTTCCAGCCGATCCGGTTGGCCTCGATCAGACCCCAGATCAGGCACAACAAACTGCCACTGAACGCCAGGCTGCCCCACGGATCGAGGCGTGCGGATTGAGGGTCGCGGGATTCCGGCACCGCACGCCAGACCATGACCATCAGGAACAGACCCACCGGCAAATTGAGGTAGAAGATCCAGCGCCAGCCAATGAATTCAGTGATCAAGCCGCCGACGGTCGGCGCGGCGGTCATCGCCACACCCATGCACGCGCCCCAGAACGCCCAGGCCTTGGCCCGTTCCACTTCATCGTGAAACGTATGGCCGATAGAGGCCAGGGCCGAGGTCAGCAGCAACGCCGCGCCGACCCCCTTGATCGCCCGTGCGATGTCGAGGAACAACGCGTTGGGCGCAGCGCCGCAACCGATGGACGCCAGAATGAAAATGCCCAGGCCACAGAGCAGGGTTTTCTGCCGGCCGAAGCGGTCGGCGATGCTGCCCGCCGGCAGCAACAGGGCGGCGAAGGCGAGCATGTAGGCGCTGACCACCCATTCGATGTCGGCAAAATTGGCGCCCAGGTCCCGGGCGATCGTCGGCAGGGTGACGGCGACGATGTTGGTATCGAGGACGATCAACGAACACACGCCAGAGGCGGTCAGCAATGTGAGGCGCGGATTGACGCGGCTCATGAGCGGATTGCCTTTTGCACAAGGCTGCTTTCTGTAACGGCGAAAAGGGGTTTGACGTACATGCTGTGGGCTCTCTACTGTGATTGCCGAATGAGCTTATCGCGACCGCTTGTGCGCTTCGTTAGCCGAAAACCGACACTTCATTACCTTTGAGCTAATGCGTCCATGGACATACGGCATTTCCGCTACTTTCTGGCCGTTGCCCGGCAAGGCAACTTCACGCGTGCTGCCGAACAACTCGGTATCGCACCGCCGACCCTGACTCGACAGATCCAGGACATGGAGAACGAGCTCGGCACGCGACTGTTCGTGCGCCAGACCCGCGAAGTCAGCCTGACCGAAGCCGGTGCCGCACTGCTGATCGAAGCCGAGGCGACGGTGCGGCAATTCGAGTATGCCCAACGCAACGCCCAGCGCGCCGGGCGAGGGGATATCGGTCATATCGAGTTGGGTTACGTGGCCTCTGCGGTGTACTCGGGCCTGCTGCAAAAGCAGGTGCAAGCGTTCAGCCGCGAATGCCCGGACGTCAGCCTCAACGTGCGCGAAAGCCCGATGGCGAGCTTGCCGGCGATGGTCCTCGAAGGCCGGTTCGATATCGGTTATGTGCGTTCACCCATGACGTTGCCCGAAGGGCTGGAAGCCATTCGCCTCGACGCGGAAGGTTTTGTGCTGGCGCTGTCGAGCGAGTCGTGGCTGTGCCGTTTGACCGAGATCGGCCCGGAGCATTTGCAGGGCGAGACGTTCATCCTGCCGGAGCAGATCAGCGGCACCTTGCAAGTCGCCGCCGAGGGTGGGTTTGCGCCGAAACTCGGGGCGCAACCCGGCGGGCTGGTGGCGGTGCTGGCGCTGGTGTCGCTGGGGCAGGGCGTGGCGGTGGTGCCGGAGTCGGTGGTCGGGCACGTCGGGTTGCCCGGCGTGGTTTACCGGTCGATCAAAGGGTGTGAGGCGAGCTCGTGGTTGTCGTTGGTTTATCGGCGGTTTGAGAAGTCAGCGGCGGTGGTGCGGTACATCGAACGGGTGAAAAACCGTTAAAAGATCGCAGCCTTCTACAGATTTTGTAATGATTTCTGGCTGTAGGAAAAGTCGCTTTCACCTGTACGCTCCAAGGCCTTTTTCCTTTCAGGACTTGCATGAACACCCTCTCGGAGCCCCCCGGTTATCCTTCCCTTCAGCGCCATCGTGCGCGCCTGATACACGCGAAACACCCGGTCTTTCGCCTTCCGAACACCCTTGTCATTGCAGCTCCACGGCCTCTGCGCCGCGCCTTGCCGTGCCCGGCATTCTGAATTCACTGAAGAGATCGAGACGTTTTTATGGAATGGATAGCTGACCCCACCGCGTGGCTGGGCCTGTTGACGTTGATCGTGCTGGAGCTGGTGCTCGGCATCGACAACCTGGTGTTTATCGCGATCCTGGCGGACAAACTTCCGCCCGAGCAGCGTGACCGTGCGCGAATCATCGGTTTGTCCCTGGCCTTGCTGATGCGCCTGGGTCTGCTGGCGAGTATTTCCTGGCTGGTGACCCTGACCCAGCCGCTGTTCGAGGTGTTCGAGCACAGTTTCTCCGGCCGTGACCTGATCATGTTGTTCGGTGGTGTGTTCCTGTTGTTCAAAGCGACGATGGAATTGCACGAGCGACTTGAAGGCCATGTTGGCCAGCGCTCGTCCAACACGGCTTACGCGCTGTTCTGGCCGATCGTCGCGCAGATCGTGGTGCTCGACGCGGTGTTCTCCCTCGACGCGGTGATTACCGCCGTGGGCATGGTCGATGAGCTGGCGGTCATGATGATCGCGGTGATCATCTCCATCGGCCTGATGATTGTCGCCAGCAAGCCGCTGACCCGTTTCGTCAACGCACACCCGACGGTGATCATGCTGTGCCTGGGTTTCCTGATGATGATCGGCTTCGCGCTGACCGCTGAAGGCCTGGGCTTCCATATTCCGAAGGGCTACCTGTACGCGGCCATTGGTTTTTCGATTTTGATCGAGCTGTTCAACCAGATCGCCCGGGCGCGCCGCAAAAAGTCCATGCAGGGCCTGCGACCGATGCGCGAGCGCACGGCCCATGCGGTTTTGCGTTTGCTGGGGGGGCGCAAACTGGCGGTGGAAGAGGTCGGCGAAGAGATTGCCGACATGCTCGACAACGGCGAGGCGCCGAGCGAAGAGCTGTTCGACCGTCGTGAGCGGGTGATGATCAGCGGCGTGCTGCAACTGGCCGAGCGCCCGATTCGCACGTTGATGACGGTCCGCGCCGACGTCGATCACATCGACCTGTCCGACGATGCAGAAGCCATTCGTACACGGCTGATGCATTCGTCCTACTCGCGCCTGCCGTTGATACGCGACGGTGCGGTGGATGAGCCGCTGGGCTTCGTGCACAAGAAGGAATTGCTCAAGGAATACCTGGCCGGCAACGAGCCTGACCTTGAACATCTGGCGCGCAAGACCATCAACTTGCTGGACAGTTATTCGATCCTCAATGCCCTGGAACAGATGCGCCAGGCCTCGACGCACATCGCCTTTGTGGTCAATGAGTTCGGTGACTTCGTGGGCGTGCTGACCATGACCGACATTCTCGAATCGATTGCCGGAGAGTTGCCCGACGCCAGCGAAATCGAGGGGCCGGACGTGGTGGAAGAGCCGGGCGGGTTCAGGGTCAATGGTGCGTTGAACCTGATGCGGGTTCGCCAGCGGACCGGGTTCGCCGTAGAACCGACCGAGGACTATCAGACCTTGGCGGGGCTGGTGATGAGCATGCTGGATCGACTGCCGATGATTGGCGACAGCCATGAGTGGGAAGGCTGGCGCATGACGGTGATGGCGGTTGAGGAGCGGCGGGTGACGCGGGTGTTCCTGACGCGGATCGGCGGGTGATTATTCGTTGAGTTTGAGGGCCTCATCGCCGGCAAGCCGGTCTCGCTCCCAAAGTTGACCGAGTAATTCAGGCCGACACGGTCAACTGTGGGAGCGAGCCTGCTCGCGATGAGGCCCTCACATTCACCTCAACCCTTCGCGGATTGCTCTTCCAGCTGATCCGACTCAAACAGCTTCGCCAGTTCCGCCCTGGCTTCCTGTGCGGTCTGCAATACCTTCGCCGCATCGTCATACACCGCATGCTGCGCTTCCAGCACTTGCTCGTCGTGATGCTGGAAACGCATGATCCGCGCATCGGCCTGCGCCTGGGTCAGGCCCAATCCCACCAGCGTGCGCCGGCTCATTTCCAGGCTCGAATAATAGGTTTCCCGAATCGCCTCGGCCCCCAGGTCCACCAACCGGTGCACATGCTGACGGTTACGGGCACGGGCGATGATCTTGATGTGCGGATACAGCCGGTGCACGACCTCGGCGGTCTTGATGTTGGTGTCCGGGTCGTCGGTGGCGATGATGAAATATTCCGCGTGCTCGATCTTGGCCGCGCTGAGGATTTCCGGGCGCATCGGGTCGCCGTAGAACACCGGCACGCCGCCAAAGCTGCGCGACAGTTCGATGGTTTCCACCGAGGTGTCGAGGGCGACGAACTTGATGTTCTGCGCGCGCAGGATACGGGCGACGATCTGCCCCATCCGGCCCATGCCGGCAATCACCACACGCGGCTCGTCGGTGTCGATCTCGCGGAATTTCTCCGGCACCACCACCGGCTGCACCTTGGGGCTGACCAGTCGCGCGCAGATCAGCAACAACAACGGCGTCACCGCCATGGACAGGGTGATAGTCAGCACCAGCAGATCGTACAGGCGCGGTTCGAACAAACCCTGGTCGCGGCCGATCTTGAACACCACAAACGCAAACTCACCGCCCGCCGCCAGTACGATACCGAGACGAATCGCACTGACCTTGCCCAAACCGCCAGCCAGTCTCCCCACGACAAACAGCAGCGGCAGCTTGATGGCGATCAGCAGCAGGGTCAGGCCCAGCACCGTGATCGGTGCGCTGAGCAGCAGGCTGAGATTCGCGCCCATGCCGACGCTGATGAAAAACAGCCCCAGCAGCAGGCCCTTGAACGGTTCGATCTGCGCTTCCAGTTCGTGGCGGTATTCGGAATCCGCCAGCAGCAAACCGGCGAGGAACGCGCCCAGTGCCATCGATACGCCGACCAGATCCATCAGCCACGCCGTGCCGATCACCACCAGCAACGCGGTGGCGGTGGAAACCTCCGGCAGACCGGTGCGGGCGACCACACGGAACACCGGTCGCAGCAGATACCGTCCGCCGATCACCACCACGGCGATGCTGCCCAAAACGCGCAAGCCGTGGTTCAAATCCTCGGTCGCGGTGGTGGTGTGATCACCGCCCGCCAGCAACGGCACCATGGCGATCAGCGGGATCGCTGCGATGTCCTGGAACAGCAGAATCGCGAATGCCAGACGCCCATGGGGGCTGGTCAATTCCTTGCGTTCGGCCAGGCTTTGCAGGCCGAAGGCCGTCGAGGACAGTGCCAGGCCCAGTCCCAGCACAATCGCACTGTTCAACGGCTGGCCAAACACGAACAGCGCCACCACGCCAATCACCGATCCGGTCAGCAGCACCTGCGCCAGACCGACGCCAAACACCGATTTGCGCATCACCCACAAGCGTCGCGGCGACAGCTCCAGGCCGATGATAAACAGCAGCAACACCACGCCGAGTTCGGAAATATGACTGACGCTTTGCGGGTTGCCGATCAGCCCCAGCACCGACGGCCCGATGATCACCCCGGCAAACAGATAACCCAGCACCGCCCCGAGTTGCAGGCGCTTGGCTAAAGGAACGGTGAGCACCGCCGCGAACAGGAACACGACAGCGGCTTGCAACAGGTTGCCTTCATGGGGCATGGGGAAACTCCAGAACTCGGTACGGCGGGGGGTACAAGGATAAAGGCTGAGACGACGGGCGCAAGCCAGGCCTGCAATGATTGTATGGATGGCGCGTTGTTGCGTATTTCACCTGCAACAAAGCCGATGAACAGAAACCCCCAATGTTTATTCAGTTCCTTTTTAGTTGAGAACGAGGGATTTCAACGTGAGGAAAAATGCCGTCCCATTGCGCATCGATCCGCCAGATTCGCTCACTCAAATCAGGATGGGTTGCAAATAAACGATCCATTGCCGACGACACGCCAGTATTGAAATACAGGTGACTGAACTCACCCGCCCTGGCGGCCTTGATGTGCGAACCTTGTGCATGACCGCCAATCTTTTTCAGTGCGCCGGCAATGCTTTGCGGATTTCGGGTGTACTGCACCGCCGTGGCATCGGCCAGAAATTCACGTTGCCGACTGACGGCGGCCTTGATCAGACTGCCAAAAAAACTTCCGGCGAATCCGGCTATACACAAAAAAATGCCGATCAGTACACCCGCCAGTTTCAGTCGTTGGTCACGGTGGTTGCTCTGACTCGCTTTGACCAATATCAGGCTGCCCGCCAGTCCGAGCACCAGCAGTCCGCTAATGATTGCCAGCATGTGCATGTTGAGACGCATGTCCCCGTTGTAGATATGGCTGAACTCATGGGCAATCACGCCTTGCAGCTCTTCTCGCGTGAGCAGCGATATCGCACCCTGCGTCACGCCGATCACTGCATCTTCGGGGGTAAACCCGGCCGCGAAGGCGTTGATGCCCTCATCCGGTAACAGATAGACCGTCGGCACAGCGATGCCTGAGGCAAGCGCCATTTCCTCGACGATGTTGATCAGACGTTGCTCTTCGAGCGTTCGCCCGCCGTGATTGATCAGACGTCCGCCCAGTTTTTCTGCGATGACCTTGCCGCCGGCCCGGAGCTCTGCGTACTTGACCAGACTGCCCAGCAGAACAACGCCGATGATTAACGGCGCCACAACCCCGACGGCTTGCCAGTTGAGGGTCAATCTGCGGCTGCCGTCATTCGCATGGTCAAGACTGAATGCGAGGCAGGTTATGGTGATCAGGCTTAGCACCGACAGGATCATCAACAGGACGAGCAGCGCCGTTCGGTGTTTGGCCTGGCGCTGTTGCTCAAAAAAATTCATCGGACCATCCGTGGGCAAAGCGTTTTAGAAGGAAACCTGAGGTGCTTGTTGAATAGACGCGGTGTCGGGGAATTCCAGCGGGGTGGCATCGGCGGCATGGCCGAAGCGAGCGGCCAGTAGCACGGCGGGAAAGCTTTGTTTGAGATTGTTGTAGGTCAGCACCGCGTCGTTGAACACTTGACGCGCGAAAGTCACTTTGTTTTCAGTGCTGCTGATTTCTTCGCTGAGTTGCTGCATGGCCTGCAAAGCCTGGAGTTCCGGGTAGGCTTCCAGGGTTACATTCAGTCGCCCCATGGCGCTGCTGAGAACACCATCGGCCAGACTCAGTTGAGCCATATTTCGCGCGTCGCCCGGTTGAGCCTGGGCGGCCTTGAGCCCGGCCAGTGCGTTGTTGCGCGCGGCGATGACGGCCTCGAGCGTCTCGCGCTCATGGGTCAGATAACCTTTGGCGGTTGCTACCAGATTGGGGATCAGGTCATAACGGCGCTTGAGTTGCACCTCAACCTGCGCGAAGGCATTTGCTATTTCATTGCGGCGGGCGACCAGGCTATTGAAGAGCCCGATGACGTACAGAATGCCTAGAACCAGAACGGCCAAAATGACCAGCAAGACGATGCTGTTAGTGCTCATGGTGTGATGTCCTTGTTCACGGAAGGAGATTTTGCGCAGGATGTTAACGGAAAACCCAAGGCTTGACTGCTTTCGGCCAAGTCAGGTTGATCGTGCAGCTTCATGTCGGCCAGTGGAGCGTCAAACCCTATTCGCTATGAACCCGCACCGGGGGCTCGGTGCCCAACCGATACTGATTATTCCCGCTGCGCTTGGCCTCATACATCGCCAGGTCCGCAATATGAATCAACCGGTCCATGCTCGGCGCATGATCGGGGAACACCGCGACGCCCAGGCTGGTGCCGATGTGGCGCTGGTCGTTGCCGATGGTGACGGGAGGTGAGAGTTCGACGAAGATTTTCTGGCAGATGTTGCGGGCTTCGTCTTGCAAACTGCCGCCTTGCGGCAGGCCCTGGAGGATGACCACGAATTCGTCGCCACCGATGCGGGCGACGGTGTCGGTTGAGCGCAGGATTCGCTTCAGGCGCGTGGCGGTGGTGACGAGTACGCGGTCGCCGGCGGCATGGCCGTAACGGTCGTTGATCGCCTTGAAACCGTTGAGGTCGACGAACACCAGTGCTACTCGGGTGGCGGTGATTCGGGCTTGTTCCAGTGCCTCGGACAAACGCTCTTCGAGCACCAGCCGGTTGGGCAGGCCGGTCAACGGGTCGAAATGGGCCAGGTGCTGCAGGTAACTGGCGGAGGCTTTTTCCTCGGTGATGTCGCGGACCACGCCCATCATCTTGATCGTTTCATCGTGGTTGTTTTTCACCACGTTGCCGGTTTCGCGCAACCAGCGGATGGTGCCGTCGGGCCAGATGACCCGGTATTCCTCGTCATGGTTCTCGCCGGTTTCAAGGCAACGCAGCTCACCGGCCCGCACCCTGACCCGGTCGTCGGGATGCACGCAGGCGCAAAACAAGGCGTAGGAGGGCGTCACTTCGCCGATCTTGAAGCCGAACATGCCGTAAATCGCGTCCGACCAGTAGAGCCGATCGGTGTCGACATCCCAGTCCCAGGTGCCGATTCGGGCGAAATACTGGCTGCGTTTGAAGCGTTCGGCGTCGCTGTCCTGATGGATGTTTTGTCGTTCGGACAGGTGGGTGATGAGCACGCGATATTCGTCGAGCTGCTTTCGCAGCGAACGCTCGCGACAGATCAGCGCGATAATCAAGGCAAGCAGCAAAGCGCAAATGGCTGCGCCGGTCCAGACATGAATCATGCAGAGGTTGCCGTCATGGCGTTTTGATCCCTAGGGTAGGTGCTGCATATCTTAGTTCACGCTTAGTGGCAGAAACAGGCCGTATGGGTTGCCAATCGCGCACGTTTCTGGGAAAACGGCGCCGTTACGTCCAATTGGGCGAGTGAACAATAGAGTGAACATGATGAATGATGAACTGCAGGTAATCGATCTTGAAGCGGGCGACGGCAAAGCTGCCGTCAAAGGTGCGCTGATCACCACCCAGTATCGTGGCTGGCTGGAAGACGGAACCGAGTTCGATTCTTCCTACAGCCGGGGCAAACCTTTCCAGTGCGTGATCGGCACCGGACGCGTGATCAAGGGCTGGGATCAGGGGATCATGGGGATGCAGGTCGGTGGCAAGCGCAAATTGCTGGTGCCGGCACATTTGGGCTATGGCGAGCGCACGATGGGGGCAATTCCGCCGAACTCGAACCTGATTTTCGAGATTGAATTGCTGGAAGTTTTGACGCGGGATGATTGATTGGCGCGTCAGGGGGGGTGTTGTTTGTCATGCCGCCATCGCCGGCAAGTACGCAATCCCTGTAGGAGCCGGCTTGCTGGCGATGAACGATAACGCGGTCAATCTGGCATGACTAACCCTGAAACGTCTCCCGGTACGCATACAACCCCGGTGTCCCGCCCGTCATCACAAACAGCACGTTGTCCCCGGTGCGAAAACGTTCTTGCTTGAGATCCGCCACCAACCCGGCAAACGCCTTGCCGGAGTACACCGGGTCGATCAACAGACCTTCGGCGCGAGCCATCAGTCGCACGGCGTCTTGCATGGCTGGCGTCGGCAGGCCGTATCCCTCGCCCAACTGACTGCCGTCGATCACAACCTCTTCTGGCCGTACGGTGGCGGTGTTGCCCAGTAAAGCCAGGGTGTCCTGGGTCAATTTCAGGGTTCTGGCGGCTGACGATTCCCTATCCGACAACACCGAATAAGACTTGACCATCGAGGCCCCTCGGTCCAGCAACTGGAAGCCTGCCGCGAGCCCAGCGTGGGTGCCGGCGCTGCCGTTGGGCACCACGACCTGATTGAAGACCAGGCCGAGTGCCGTCTCCTGCTGCATGATTTCTGCGGCGCAACGCGCATAACCGAGACTGCCGAGGGGCGTTGAACCGCCCATGGGAATCACCAGCACCTTGTGGCCCGCGTCCCGAAGTTGCGCCGCGCGAGCCTCGGCCCGGGCGAGCGAGTCGGTGCCTCCCGCCAGCACTTGCAGTTGAGCGCCAAACAATTGATCGAGCAGCACATTGCCGTTGAGTTCGTAATCCACATCACTCTTGGGGACCGAGCGGGTCAGGATCAATTCGCAGGCGATGCCCAGGCGTGCGCAGGCTGCGGCGGTCAGGCGCGCATGGTTGGACTGCACGCCGCCGACGGTAATGACCGTATCAATGCCGGCCTGCTGCGCCGCACCGATATGGAATTCGAGTTTGCGCAGTTTATTGCCGCCACCACCCAGCAACATGTGATCGTCGCGCTTGAGGAACAGGCGAATTCCTCGCGTCCCCAGGCCCAACAGCTGTTCGAGGCGTTCGGCTCGTTGAATGGGCGTGGGGCCTTGCAGAAGGTCTGCTCGCGCAAATGCGCTCAGGGCTTTGTCCAGTTGGGTTTGCATCGATGGCGCCTCGCTGACGTTTATCAGAGTGACTCTAGGGAGAAAGTCACTCGCGATAAACGCATTGCCAGTCATTACACCCTTAACCTGATGTAACAAATGCGCCGGCGTGATCTTCACGAGAACAGCGGGATTCGGCCATTCAGGGAAGGGCGGTAGCGCCAGGTCAATCGCTCCAGCGCGGGTTTCAATGCCAGAATCTGCCTCAGCGTGGCGCTGGCGATACTCATGGCCAGTACCTGCCCCGGGCATTGATGACGACCGGCACCGAAGGTGAAACTGCGTCGCTGCGGGCGTTCGAGCATGAATGCATCAGGCTGCTCATTGAACTGCGGATCGCGATTGGCCGACGCCAGCATCACCAGGATCACATCGCCCGCATTGAAGTTCATACCCTCGATTTCACAGGCTGCGGCGACGAAGCGACGGGTGTTCTGTACCGGCGGATCGAAGCGCTGGACTTCGGCCAACAGGTCGTCAATGTTGATCGAATCGTTCAGCCACTGCGGATGTCGAATCAACGCCAGTAACGCATTGCCGATCAGCCCGGCGGTGGCTTCATAGGTTTGCGAGAACAGGCCGATGAGGTTGGCAATCAGGGCTTCGCTGTCGTCGGAGGTTGCCGAAAACCGCTGGCGGATACCGGCAAGAAGGGCGCTTTGATTGTCCGGGTCGTCCAGCAACTCAATGAAATAACCGCGCAACTGTTCCGCCGCCTTATGGGCTACGTCCAGGTGTGCCTGAGCGCTGAGGGGCGACAGGCACGCGACGAAATCCCCGGTCAGCTCGCTGATCACCCGAGCTTGTGCGGGCGAAACCCCCAGCAACGCCGCCACTACGCACACCGGGCCAAGGAACATTGCCTTGTGCAGCCCTTCGGCGTCGGGGCTGAGCAACCGCGCACCGACCAACGCATTGACTTCCTCCCCGTCAATAAGCGCCACCTCCGGCTGGATCGCCGATCTTGGGCAACGCTGGCGTTCGCCCTCGTTCATCCGCATCAACTGACTGAAGACCTTGCCGGCCATGCCACTGGCAATGGCCTTGGGCACTGATTCGTGAGTCGGCCGCACGTGACAGTCAGGATGCGCCAGCACCGCCGCCACGGCTTTGGCGCTACTGGCCACCCACAGTTTCAGTCCCTGGTGAAAAACCAGTCCGCCTTGAGCGCGCAGTTGCGCGTAATAAGGATAAGGATCGGCATGAGTCGCAGCGTTGATCGGGTCCATGGGTCGCAGCCTTGTTCGTGGTGGGAAAAGTGTTGCTACTATCTCCAGTCCGAAAAGGGCTTGATTCGTCCGGGAGCGAAATATGAACGCAGAACTTCACGACCTCGGTGTTTCACAGGTGGCGGCGGCCATTGCCGAACCGGCCCGGACCAAAATGTTGTGTTCTTTGATGGACGGCCACGCCCGCACCAGCACCGAGTTGGCGGCGATTGCCGAAGTCAGCGCTTCCACTGCCAGCGCGCATCTGGCCAAACTCAAGGAACTGGCGCTGCTGCGTCTGCACGTCCAGGGGCGCCATCGCTATTACAGCCTCGCGGACAAACGCGTGGCCCAGGCGCTGGAAGCGTTGATGGTGATCGGCCAGAACACCGCGCCGACCTTCAACCCACGCACTCCGGATCGCCTGCAATTTGCCCGCACGTGCTACGACCACATGGCCGGCACGCTGGCGGTGTTGCTGCATGACCGGCTGCTGGAAAAAGGCTGGTTGCTGGAAACCGATGAACAGGCTTATCGGTTGAGTGACAGCGGCGAGGCGTTGTTCGAAGGGCTGGGCATTGAAGTCAACAACCTGACCACGCAGCGCCGACGGTTTGCCTGCCCGTGCCTGGACTGGAGCATGCGCCGACCGCATCTGGGTGGTTCGTTGGGCGCGGCGTTGCTGCAAACGGCGATCAAGCGCAAATGGGTGACGCAGGATCTGGACAGCCGGGCGCTGACGTTGACCGCGTTGGGCCGCAAGGAAATCGGCGCCCGGTTTGACCTGAAGCAAAATCTGCCCGTCGGCGAGCTGATTCCGGGATTGATCACCCAGGCCGGTCAGGTCAGCGGTATCGAGGGCAGGGTGGGCAAGCGACTCACACTGGCAAACGGAGTTTCTGACACGGACTCTCGGGAAACACAGAACCTGTAGGAGCCGGCTTGCTGGCGATGGACTCCAGTGCACCGCGGTGAACCAGTCAGTAAGCGTTATCGTTAACGACCATCGCCAGCAAGCCGGCTCCTACAGTTCTGAGGCGAATGGAATGTCTGGCTCATAAAAAAGCCCCCCATCGCCAAGACGATGGGGGGCTTGGATGCAGCAGAGGTCAGGTCAAACCTTGACGATCCAGCCTGCTGGCGCTTCGATCTCACCGGTTTGCACGCCGGTCAGCTCTTTGTAGAGCTTCTGGGTGACCGGGCCGACCTCGGTTTCGCTGTGGAACACGTGCAGGTGGTCGTTGTAGCTGATACCGCCGATCGGGGTGATCACGGCAGCCGTACCGCAAGCGCCGGCTTCCTTGAAGTCGGACAGCTTGTCGATGAACACGTCACCTTCAACCACTTCCAGGCCCAGACGCGTCTTGGCCAGTTCGATCAACGACAGACGGGTGATGCCCGGCAGTACCGACGGCGAGTTCGGGGTGACGAACTTGTTGTCGTGGGTGATCCCGAAGAAGTTGGCCGAACCGACTTCTTCGATTTTGGTGTGGGTCATCGGGTCCAGGTAGATGCAGTCGGCAAAATGCGCCTTCTTGGCCTGGGAGCCAGGCATCAGGCTGGCGGCGTAGTTGCCACCGACCTTGGCTGCGCCGGTGCCTTGTGGAGCGGCACGGTCGTAGCTGGAGATCAGGAAGTTGTGCGGGGTCAGGCCACCTTTGAAGTAAGCGCCGACCGGGATGCAGAAGATCGAGAAGATGAACTCGGGTGCGGTACGCACGCCGATGTTGTCACCCACGCCGATCACGAACGGGCGCAGGTACAGCGCGCCGCCGGTGCCGTAAGGCGGGATGAAACGCTCGTTGGCGCGGACCACTTCCTTGCACGCTTCGATGAACTGCTCGGTCGACACATGCGGCATCAGCAGGCGGGCGCAGCTGCGCTGCATGCGGGCGGCGTTCTGGTCCGGGCGGAACAGGTTGATCGAACCGTCCTTGCAACGGTAGGCCTTCAGGCCTTCGAAGCATTGCTGGCCATAGTGAAGGGCAGTCGAGCCTTCGCTGATGTGCAGCACATTGTCTTCGGTCAGGGTGCCTTTGTCCCACTCGCCATTACGCCAGTGCGACAGATAGCGCTTGTCTGTCTTGATGTAATCAAAACCCAGCTTGTCCCAATTGATGCTTTCGTTACCCATGACACCCTCTATCACTTAACAACCGTCGAAACGGTTCAAGGCTTCTGACGTTTTTTGGATGGGGACAACAATACTTCATTCCGGGCCTAAATCGCAGCCCGGACTATCGGATGACAGACAGATAAATTGTGTTGGCCTCAAGAATTCGCTAGCAGGCTAGCTCCCACAGGAGAACGCATTCCAAAGTGGGAGCTAGCCTGCTAGCGATGGGGCCATCTCTGCCGCCATCCATTGTTCTGAATTACAGGTGCAACGCATGCCCCAACGCACGCAACGCCGCTTCCTGGACGGCTTCGCCCAAGGTCGGATGCGCATGGATGGTGCCGGCGATGTCTTCCAGTCGGGCGCCCATTTCCAGGCTTTGGCCAAACGCGGTCGACAATTCCGAAACACCCACGCCAACGGCCTGCCAGCCAACAATCACGTGATTGTCCCGACGAGCGACCACTCGCACGAAGCCACTTTTCGATTCCAGCGTCATCGCCCGGCCATTGGCCGCGAACGGGAAGCTTGAAACGATGCAGTCCAGGCCCGCAGCCTTGACCTCGTCCGGGGTCTTGCCGACCACCACCAGTTCCGGGTCGGTGAAGCACACGGCAGCGATAGCCGTCGGGTTGAACTCGCGGGTTTTACCGCTGATCAGCTCGGCCACCATCTCGCCTTGAGCCATGGCCCGGTGCGCAAGCATCGGTTCACCGCTGAGGTCGCCGATGGCGTACACGTTGCGCATGCTGGTCTGGCAACGGTTGTCGATCTTGATCGCCGAGCCGTTCATGTCCAGATTCAGCGCTTCGAGGTTCCAGCCCTGGGTGTTGGGTTTGCGGCCAACGGCGACCAGTACCTGATCGGTTTCCAGGTTCAGGGTTTCGCCGTTCGGTTCCAGAACCTGCAATGTATTGTTATTAGAATCAAAGCCTTGGACGCTGTGCTTCAAGTAAAGCTTCACGCCGAGTTTTTTCAATTCATCATGAACAGGCTGGGTCAGTTCAGCGTCGTAGGCCGGCAGGATGCGATCCTGCGCCTCGACCACGCTGACGTCGGCGCCGAGCTTGCGATAGGCAATCCCCAGTTCCAGACCGATGTAACCGCCACCGACCACCACCAGCCGTTTCGGTACCGATGTGGGTGCCAAGGCTTCGGTGGAGGAGATGATCGGCCCGCCGATCGGCAGCATCGGCAGGTTCACGCTTTTCGAACCGGTGGCCAGCACCAGGTGCTCGCACTGAATGCGCGTGTCGCCGACTTCTACGGTTTTACCATCGATTACTTTCGCAAAGCCTTGAATAACCTGAATTTTGTTCTTTTTCAGCAGCGCCGAAACGCCTGTGGTCAAGCGATCGACGATGCCGTCCTTCCATTCGACGCTTTTGCTGATATCGAGGGTCGGCGCCGAGACGCTGATGCCCAGCGCAGAGTGTTTGCTGTGGTGCTGCGTTTGGTGGAACTGCTCGGCAACGTGGATCAACGCTTTCGACGGGATACAGCCGATGTTCAGGCAGGTACCGCCCAACGATTCGCCTTCCACCAGAATGGTCGAGATGCCCAGCTGGCCGGCACGGATCGCCGTCACATAACCGCCAGGACCGCCGCCGATGATCAGCAGCGTGGTGTTCAAAATCTGCATGCCTTACTCCACAAACAAGGTAGCGGGTTGTTCGAGCAAGCCACGAACGGCCTGGATGAATTGCGCCGCGTCCATGCCATCGACCACGCGGTGATCGAAGGAGCTGGAGAGGTTCATCATCTTGCGGATCACGATCTGGCCTTTGACCACCATCGGGCGTTCGACGATTTTGTTGACGCCGACGATCGCCACTTCCGGCAGGTTCAGCACCGGGGTGCTGACGATTCCGCCCAATGCGCCGAGGCTGGTCAGGGTGATGCTCGAGCCGGACAATTCATCGCGGCTGGCCTTGCCGTTACGCGCGGCGTTGGCCAAGCGGGAGATTTCGGCGGCGTTGTCCCACAGGCTGCGGGCTTCGGCGTGACGCACCACGGGCACCATCAAACCGATGTCGGCTTGAGTGGCGATGCCCACATGCACCGCGCCGAGGCGGGTGATGACCTGGGCTTCGTCGTCGTAACGGGCGTTGATCTGCGGGAAGTCGCGCAGGGCGACAACCAGGGCACGGACCAAAAATGGCAACAGGGTCAGCTTGCCACGGGTCGCACCGTGTTTTTCGTTCAGGTGCGCACGCAGTTCTTCCACGGCCGTGACGTCGATTTCTTCGACATAACTGAAATGGGCGGCGCGCTGGGTGGCGTCCTGCATGCGTTGGGCGATCTTGCGGCGCATGCCGATCACCGGGATCTGCTCTTCGTCGTTACGCTGGGCGTAAGCGGCGGTGGCAGTCGTTGCATTCGACTGACCTTGCGCCAGATAGGCGTCCAGGTCTTCGTGCAGCACGCGACCGGCAGGACCAGTGCCACGCACCAGGCGCAATTGAATGCCGAGGTCCAGTGCATGTTTGCGCACGGCCGGGGAGGCCAGCGGACGCTCGTCGGCTTCGCGAGCCACCATCGGGCCCTGGCAGACGGCCGCTCGCGGCGCTGCGGCAGGAGCCGGTTTGGTTGCTGCAACAGCTTCGACTTTGGGTGCCGGTGCTTCTTTCGCGACGGCAACCACAGGCTGGGCCGACTCTTTAACGTTGCCCGCACCTTCGACTTCAATGCTGATCAGGATGCTGCCAACCGCCATGACTTCGCCGGGTACGCCGCCCAGCGAAATGACTTTGCCGTGTACCGGCGAAGGGATGTCGACCATCGCCTTGTCGGTCATGACATCGGCCAGCACCTGATCCTCGACGACCATGTCGCCGACTTTGACGTGCCACACCGACAGTTCAACTTCTGCAATGCCTTCACCAATGTCCGGCATTTTAATAACGTGCGTGCCCATTCAGACCTCCATAACCCGATGCAAAGCCGCGCCCACTCGGGACGGACCAGGGAAATACGCCCACTCTTGCGCGTGCGGGTAGGGGGTGTCCCAACCGGTGACGCGTTCGATCGGCGCTTCCAGGTAGTGGAAGCAATGCTCTTGCACCAGGGCAGCCAGTTCGGCACCGAAACCGCAAGTGCGGGTCGCTTCGTGAACGATCACGCAACGGCCGGTTTTCTTCACCGACTTGGTGATGGTTTCCAGGTCCAGCGGCCACAGGCTGCGCAGGTCGATGACTTCAGCGTCGATCCCGCTTTCTTCAGCGGCGACTTGCGACACATAAACGGTGGTGCCGTAAGTCAGGATGGTCACATCCTTGCCCGGGCGGGTGATGGCGGCGACGTCCAGCGGTACGGTGTAGTAACCATCCGGGACTTGCGCGGCCGGGTGTTTCGACCATGGCGTGACCGGACGTTCGTGGTGACCATCGAACGGGCCGTTGTACAGGCGTTTTGGCTCCAGGAAGATCACCGGGTCATCGTTTTCGATGGAGGCAATCAGCAGGCCCTTGGCGTCGTACGGGTTGGACGGCATCACCGTGCGCAAGCCGCAGACCTGGGTAAACATCGCCTCGATACTCTGGCTGTGCGTCTGGCCACCGTAGATGCCGCCGCCGCAAGGCATGCGTAGGGTCATCGGTGCGGTGAACTCGCCGGCCGAGCGATAACGCAGGCGGGCGGCTTCGGAAATGATCTGGTCCGACGCCGGGTACACGTAGTCGGCGAACTGGATTTCGGCCACCGGACGCAAACCGTAGGCGCCCATGCCCACGGCAACGCCGACGATGCCGCTTTCGGAGATCGGCGCATCGAACACGCGGGAGGTGCCGTACTTGTTCTGCAAGCCTTCGGTGCAACGGAACACGCCGCCGAAGTAGCCAACGTCCTGACCAAACACCACGACGTTGTCGTCACGTTCAAGCATCACATCCATGGCCGAGCGCAGGGCCTGGATCATGGTCATGGTGGTCGTGGTCATGGCGGTTTCCGGTTGAATATTGTTGTTGTGATCGTTCATGTCAGATCCCCAACTCTTGACGCTGGCGCTTCAAGTGCTCCGGCATCTCTTTATAAACGTCTTCGAACATGGTCGCGGCGCTCGGAATCTGGCCGCCGGCGAGGGTGCCGTACTGCTCGGCTTCTTTCTGCGCGGCGATGACTTCGGCTTCCAGTTCGGCGCTGACGGCGACGTGTTCCTCTTCGGACCAGTGACCGATTTTCACCAGGTGCTGCTTCAGGCGCGCAATCGGGTCGCCCAACGGGAAGTGGCTCCAGTCGTCGGCAGGACGGTATTTGGACGGATCATCGGAGGTCGAGTGCGGGCCGGCGCGGTAGGTGACCCATTCGATCATGGTCGGGCCAAGGTTGCGGCGGGCACGCTCGGCGGCCCAGGCGGAAGCGGCGTAGACCGCGTAGAAATCGTTACCGTCGACGCGCAGGGAGGCGATGCCGCAACCGACGCCACGACCGGCGAATGTAGTGGCTTCACCACCGGCAATTGCCTGGAAGGTGGAGATGGCCCATTGGTTGTTGACCACGTTGAGGATCACCGGCGCGCGGTACACGTGGGCGAAGGTCAGGGCGGTGTGGAAGTCCGACTCGGCAGTGGCGCCGTCGCCGATCCAGGCCGAGGCGATTTTGGTATCACCCTTGATCGCCGAGGCCATGCCCCAGCCGACAGCCTGGACGAATTGGGTGGCGAGGTTGCCGGAAATGGTGAAGAAACCGGCTTCCTTGACCGAGTACATGATCGGCAACTGACGGCCCTTGAGCGGATCGCGCTCGTTGGACAGCAACTGGCAGATCAGGTCCACCAGCGGCACTTCACGTGCCATCAGGATGCTTTGCTGGCGGTAGGTCGGGAAGCACATGTCGTCGATGTTCAAGGCCAGGGCCTGGGCGCTGCCGATGGCTTCTTCGCCAAGGCTTTGCATGTAGAACGACATTTTTTTCTGACGCTGGGCGACGACCATGCGGTTGTCGTAGATCCGCGTCTTGAGCATGGCGCGCATGCCTTTTCGCAGGATCTCTACCGGTACGCCTTCGGCCCACGGGCCCAGGGCATTGCCCTGATCGTCGAGCACGCGAATCAGGCCGCGGGCCAGATCGGCCGTGTCGGCGGGTTCAACGTCGATTGGGGGTTTGCGCACCGTGCCGGCATCGGTCAGATGCAGGTAGGAGAAGTCGGTTTTACAGCCGGGACGGCCCGAGGGTTCAGGGACGTGCAGGCGCAGCGGTTCATACGCTTGGTTCATGGCTTCTACGCTCGATCTTGTGAATTTCTTGTAGTGAGCTGACCGTCATTCCACGTGTTATGGAAATCTTGTCCTACAAACATCATAGGCCCGGCGCAGGAGAATATTTATCTGTGTTTCGTTGCGTTGGTGGTCATTTGAGGTTAAAAAATCTGCATAAACAAAAATAACAGGTGGTTTTTTCTCATGCGCAAATTGGACCGTACCGATATCGGCATTCTCAACAGCCTTCAGGAGAACGCGCGCATCACCAACGCCGACCTCGCACGCTCGGTGAATCTCTCGCCGACGCCGTGCTTCAACCGGGTCAAGGCGATGGAAGAATTGGGCCTGATTCGCGAGCAAGTGACGCTGTTGGACGCCGACCTATTGGGGCTGCATGTGAATGTGTTCATTCATGTCAGCCTGGAGAAACAGGTGGAGGAGGCGTTGCAGCATTTCGAAGAAGCGATCTCGGATCGTCCGGAAGTGATGGAGTGCTATTTGATGGCGGGTGATCCGGATTATCTGATCCGGGTGCTGGTGCCGACCATTCAGTCGCTGGAGCGTTTCATGATGGACTTCCTCACCAAAGTGCCCGGTGTGGCGAACATCCGCTCAAGCTTTGCGCTCAAGCAAGTGCGCTATAAAACCGCGCTGCCGCTGCCGGCAAACGGATTGACCCTGACCAATTGACCTGCCCCCCCAAACACCACAAAACCTGTAGGAGCCGGCTTGCCGGCGATGGCGGCGCATCAGCCACCATCATTGTTGCCTGACACACCGCCATCGCCAGCAAGCCGGCTCCTACAGGTTTTGTGGTGGGGGCGGGTTGGTGCGGCACCGCGCAATTGTAGGAGCCTGGCTTGCCAGCGATGGCGGCTTCGGAATCGCTATCGCCGGCAAGCCGGCTCCTACAGGATTTTGTGGTGGGGGCGGGTTGGTGTGACACCGCGCAATTGTGGGAGCCTGGCTTGCCAGCGATGGCGGCCTCGGAATCGCCATCGCCAGCAAGAGTCAGAGTTTGTTCAGGGGGATTTTCAGGTAGGTGACGCCGTTCTCCTCGGGCGGCGGCAAATTCCCGGCTCGTACGTTGACCTGAATCGCCGGCAACAACAGTGTCGGCATGCCCAGTCCCGCATCGCGCCGGGTGCGCATGGTGACGAATGCCGCTTCGTCGATGCCGTCATGGATGTGGATGTTGCTCTTGCGCTGCTCGCCCACCGTGGTCTGGCACTGGGGCTTGCGATTTTCAGGCGGATAGTCGTGGCAAACGTAAAGCCGCACGCTGGCCGGAAACGCCAGCAGCTTCTGGATCGAGGCGAACAATTGATTGGCATTCCCGCCGGGAAAGTCGCAGCGCGCAGTGCCGACATCCGGCATGAACAACGTATCACCCACCAGAATGACGCTGCTGTCGATCAAATAGGCCATGTCCGCCGGCGTGTGACCGGGCACGTGCAGCGCCGTGGCCTTGAGGTTGCCGATCATGAACGATTCGTCCGGGGCGAACAGGTGATCGAACTGCGAACCGTCCACGGCAAATTCCGGCTCAAGGTTGAACAGGCCTTTGAACACGCCCTGCACCTTGCTGATCGACTGACCAATCGCAATCCTGCCGCCCAGCTCCCGACGCAGATAAGGCGCGGCAGACATGTGATCGGCGTGGGCATGGGTTTCCAGCAGCCATTGCACCTGCAACTGATGTTCACCCACGAAGGCGATGATTTTATCGGCCTGGGTGGTGGCGGTGCGCCCGGCGGCCGGGTCGTAGTCGAGCACCGGGTCGACGATTGCACACTGGCTGCCGTCGGCCTCGTAAACGACGTAACTGTAGGTCGATGAGGCGGGGTCGAGGAAGGCTTCAATCAAGGCGGGCATGGTGGCCGTTTCTTTTGGGACAGGTGTTCAGGGTAGTTTCATTTTCCCTGCGCTGACCAGCCCCGATCAATTCAATGCAGGAAAAAAGCTGCGCGGGCTCTATCCTGTCAGTCATCGATACCGGGCGTTCCCGGCTCTTCTCACGGATCACGAGCGTTTTATGTTGCTGGCAAGTTTTTTTGGTGTGGCCATGGGCCTGGTCCTCGGATTGACCGGTGCCGGTGGCGGCATTCTTGCGGTTCCGGCCCTGGTGCTGGGGTTGGGTTTGACCATGACACAAGCGGCCCCCGTTGCATTGTTTGCGGTGGGCAGTGCGGCGGCGGTCGGCGCCGTCGATGGGTTGCGCCATGGCCTGGTGCGTTATCGCGCAGCGTTGTTGATCGCCTTGCTGGGGGCGATTTTTTCCCCGGTCGGCATCTACTTTGCCCATCAACTGCCGGAAAAAATCCTGATGATTCTGTTCAGCCTGCTGATGGTCATGGTGGCCTGGCGGATGCTGCGCCGCGAGCGCCATGAAGAAGGGCCGAGCGATCACGGCCACGCCAACTGGGGCCAGAAAAACTGCATGCTCGATCAACAGACCGGGCGCTTTTCCTGGACCGCCAAATGCACCGCAACCCTGGCGGCACTTGGCGCGGTGACCGGTGTGGTCTCCGGGTTGCTCGGGGTCGGTGGCGGGTTTCTGATTGTCCCGGCGTTCAAGCAACTGACCGATGTGCAGATGCGCGGGATCGTCGCGACGTCCTTGATGGTCATCAGCCTGATTTCTGCCATCGGCGTGATCGGTGCATTTCATGCCGGGGTGCGGATCGATGGTCTGGGCGTGGCGTTCATCGTCGCGAGCGTCATCGGCATGATTGTT
This sequence comes from Pseudomonas sp. BF-B-15, assembly GCF_019946675.1. NCBI lineage: Bacteria > Pseudomonadati > Pseudomonadota > Gammaproteobacteria > Pseudomonadales > Pseudomonadaceae > Pseudomonas > Pseudomonas sp. BF-B-15. The sequence continues at coordinate 13,739 of NZ_JAGYFZ010000026.1, read as the reverse complement.
GGCCGACAGCTGTGCGCCCGAGTCCCGGCCCGGGCCTTGCAGATCGGCTTCGCCAGCCTCTGCGTGGTGGTCGCGGCCTACATGCTGTTCAAGGCCGGCATCTAGGCGTCTTACACCTTAAGTTCCGGGCCCTCGTCGTGGCCCGGTCTTACACCGAACTTGCTGCACGCCACCGGCCACGCCAAAGCACTTCAAAACCACCCCCAAGGCAGCGTATGACGCCGCCGGTCCGCTTTCGATAATCGCCTCCGACATCCAGTCCCCCGCTGCGGAGCGCGTCATGCACAACAATAAGAATTTCAAGCACCGTTACTTGCCAGCCTTCATCGCCAGCCTGTCGGCCCTGGGTTTGAGCTCAATGGCCGAAGCCGAAATCATGCTGTACGACAAGGACCAGACCACGTTTTCCACCGATGGCTACATCAACGCCTTCTATGTGAACAGCGATGTCGACCGTGCCGGCGAGCAGTTCGACCGTCGACAGGCGCGGGTGAAAATGGGCTTTTTGCCCAACTACCTGGGCTTCAACATGGGCAAGCAGGTCGACGACCTCAAGCTCGGCGCCCGGGCGTCGTTCTGGGTGACCATCAACGACAGCGAAACCAACGGCACCGACACCGCCATCGACGTGCGGCAGTTCTACGGCACGGTGGCCAACCCGGAATGGGGCGAAGTGCTGATCGGCAAGGACTTCGGCCTGTTTGCCCGTTCCAACATTCTGCTCGATGAGTTGCTGGCCGGTTACGGCCAGGTCAGCGACACGCTCGGGTTGGTGGATGGCGGCGGGGTGTCGTTCGGCAACATCGGCAGCGGCTATCCGTACCCGTTCCCGACGTCGCAGATCACTTACCGCACCCCGGTGATGGACGGCCTGCGAGTCGCGGTCGGGATCATGGACCCGGTGGACACCAACGACAGCAGCGCAACCGGCAAGGCCTATCAGGAAAACCCGCGCACCGAGAGCGAGATCACTTACCAGTTCGACCTCGCCGGGGCGAAGATTTACAGCTGGGTGAATGGCAGCTACCAGACCTCGGACAACACCGATTCCACGGTGCAGTCCGTGACCTCCAAAGGTTTGGGTTATGGCGTGCAGGCGAAAATGGGCGGTTTGTCGCTGACCGGTTCGGGCTTTCAGGCCAAGGGTATCAACCCGTTCTTCACCAACAACGCTGGCGAACCGACGTTGCGTAATGTCGACAGCGACGGCTACCTGTTACAGGGCTCGTACAAGCTGGGCAAAAACCGCCTGGCCTTGTCCTACGGCAAGACCAAGGACGACGGCAACGGCGTGGTGGGCAGCGGCGCGGACTATGAGACTCGCGGCATTGCGCTGTTCCATGACGTTAATGACAACCTGAAGCTGGTGGCCGAGTACAACCAGTTCGAAATCAATGGCCACCAAACCAGCGCGCAAAACGAAGACACCGACACCTTCGCGGTGGGGGCGGTGTTGACCTGGTAACCCCCAATCCCTTGTAGGAGCCGGCTTGCTGGCGATGGCGGTGTATCAGTCAACATCATTGTCGCCTGACAGTCCGCTATCGCCAGCAAGCTGGCTCCTACAGGTTTTGTGTTATGGCAGAAAATGGCGCGCCGGGCGCGGATTTGTAGGAGCCGGCTTGCCGGCGATAGCGGCGCATCAGTCACCATCATTGTTGCCTGACCCACCGCTATCGCCAGCAAGCTGGCTCCTACAGGTTTTGTGTCATGGCAGAAAATGGCGCGCCGGGCGCGGATTTGTAGGAGCCGGCTTGCCGGCGATGACGGACTGTCAGTCACCATCATTGTTGCCTGACTCACCGCTATCGCTAGCAAGCTGGCTCCTACAGGTTTTGTGTCATGGCAGAAAATGGCGCGCCGGGCACGGGATTGTAGGAGCCGGCTTGCTGGCGATGATGGACTGTCAGTCACCATCATTGTTGCCTGACCTACCGCTATCGCCAGCAAGCCGGCTCCTACAGGTTTTGTGTGATGGCAGACAATGGAACGCCGGGCGCGGAATTGTAGGAGCCGGCTTGCTGGCGATGACGGACTGTCAGTCACCATCATTGTTGCCTGACCCACCGCTATCGCCAGCAAGCCGGCTCCTAGAGGTTTTGTGGTGTTTGCTGGGACTCTCATCCCATCGAAGCGCCTGACCGCTACCCAAGTAGCATACGTCGCCGACCGCTGCCTTCGTACACTCCAACCTCACACATGCGCACCTGCGGGAGGCGACGATGCAGCAGGTTCAGAGCGACGGGGTCGTCAGTGCGATGTCCCAGGCGACCGATGCCCAGCAGGTAGCCCAGGAGTTGGCGCGGCAGTTGCTGCATCCGCATTTGGGCTTTGTGCTGTTTTTCTGCTCCGCCGAGTACGACTTGCAGGCGCTGGGCCAGGCCTTGCAGCAGAGCTTCGGCGGTATCCGTCTGGTCGGTTGCACCAGCGCCGGTGAAATCACCCCGCTGGGTTACGGGCGCAACTGCGTGACGGCGGTGGGTTTCGACCATCGGCATTTTTCCATCGATGCCGAATTGATCGACGAGATGGAGCGCTTCAGCCTGATCGACGCCCAGCAAATGGTCGAGCGTCTGGTCAGTGGTTGTCGCAGCAACACCCTGGCGCCGATCAAGGGCAACAGCTTTGCCCTGACCTTGCTCGATGGTTTGTCCAGCCGTGAAGAAATGGTGCTCGCGGCGTTGAGCGCGGCGTTGGGCGACATTCCGCATTTCGGTGGCTCGGCCGGCGACGACAATTACCTGACCCACACCCACGTTTACTTCGGCGGCGAGTTCCACAGCGGCGCGGCGGTGGTGGTGCTGGTCAATACCTGGCTCGACTTCGAAGTTTTCACCACCCACCACATCCTGCCGAGGGCGGAAAAACTGGTGGTCACTGGCGCCGACAGTGCCTCGCGCCGGGTCTTCGAACTGAATGCCGAACCGGCCGCCGAGGAGTACGCCCGGCACATCGGCGTGCCCGTGGCTGAACTCGATCACCGGATCTTCGCCGCCCACCCGCTGGCAGTGCGGATCAACGATCAGTATTACGTGCGGGCCATCCAGCAGGTGCACCCGGACTTGAGCCTGAGTTTCTACTGCGCCGTGGAAAACGGCATCGTCCTCACCGTCATGACGCCCGGCCCGATGCTGCCCAATCTGCAAACCCTGTTCGACGGTTTGCAGGAACGCCTCGGTGACCTGTTGTTGACCATCGGCTGCGACTGTTTTCTCAGGCGCCTGGAACTGGAAGATGGCGGCAATCTGGAGCAGATCGGCAGGTTTTTGCGCGACCAGCGGGTGATGGGTTTCAACACCTACGGAGAACAGTTCAATGGCATGCACATCAACCAGACCTTCACCGGGGTTGCCATTGCCCGAGGCCGCTCCCCTGGACATCGCTGAGCTTGCGGCTCAAGTCGCCAGCCTGCGGCACGAAAACCACAAATTGCAGCGCATCAATAGTGCGCTGATCGAACGGATCGAGTCCGGCATCACCCGCGGCAACGACCCGTACGCGGCGTTCCAGCATTCGGTGGTGCTGGCCGAACAGGTGCGAGAGCGCACCGATGCCTTGAACCAGGCTATGGCCGAACTGAAGTCAGGCAATCATTTGCTCAGCGACGCGCGTCTGCGCGCGGAAACCGCGCATCAACACCTGATCGACGCCATCGAGAGCATTTCCGACGCCTTTGTATTGTTCGACGCGGAGCAGCGGATCGTGCTGTTCAACAGCCGCTTCAAGGCGTTCTGGGGTAACAGCCGGGTGCGAATCAACGCCGGCATGCGCTTGGCCGAGGTCAAGCGGTTGATGCTGTCCACCGGCCTGTTCACCGAAGAACCGCGCGGGCAGGCCGACGAGAACCTGCTGTTCCGCTTGCAGGACGGTCGCTGGTTGCAAGTCAGCGAACGGCCGACCCAGGAAGGCGGGCGGGTGATCCTGTTCACCGACATCACCGACGTCAAACTCAGTGAAACCGTGCGCCGCGAGCAGGCCGTGGCGCAGAAATCGCATTTGCTGCAACGGGCCGTGGACAACCTGTCCCAAGGCGTGGCGATGGTCAACGCCGAGGGCATTCTGGAGTTGTGGAACCGGCGCTTCCTTGAACTCAGCGGCCTGGCGCCGGTGGCGGCGCATCGACCGTTCGCCGAAGTGATCGCCGACAGCGAGTTGAACCTGCTGACCCCGGCCAGCCGCGACGGCAATGGGCGCCCGGTGCAGGAATGCGAGCAGCGACTGTACGATGGCCGGGTCCTGGAAATCCGCACGCATCCGCTGCCCACCGGCGGCTTCGTCAACACCTTTACCGACATCACCGAACGCTACCAGCACGCCGAAGCGCTGAGCGAAAGCGAGCGCTGGATTCGCCTGATCACCGACCACGTACCGGCGCTGATCGCCTACCTCAATGCCGACCTGGTCTACGAGTTCACCAACAAGGTCTACGAAGAATGGTACTGCTGGCCGCGTGGCGTGATGCTCGGGCAAAGCCTGCGCGAAGTGCACAGCGAGCAGCATTACCAGCGCCTGGAAGCCTACGTGGCACGGGCGTTGGCCGGTGAGAGCGTGACGTTCGAGTTCGCCGAAACCAATATCAACAACCAGGAGCGCTACATGCTGCGCTCCTACGTGCCCAATCGGCTGGTAACTGGCGAAGTGGTGGGGATTTTCGTGTTGATCCGCGACATCACCGAGCGCCGCCGCACGGCCGAGGCGTTGCACCAGGCCTATCAGAACCTTGAACTGCGGGTGCGCGAACGTACGGCGGAACTGACGACCCTCAATGACCAGTTGCTGCGCGAGATCGACGAACGTCGGCGGGTTGAATCACGCCTGCGGGAGGCCAAGCTTGAAGCCGAGCAGGCCAACCTGTCGAAGACCAAGTTTCTTGCCGCCGTCAGCCACGATTTGCTGCAACCGCTGAACGCCGCGCGCCTGTTTACCAGCGCCTTGCTCGAACGCCGGGAGCCGCTGGCCAACGAGATTCTGGTGCGCAACGTCAGCAATTCCCTGGAGGACGTGGAGAATCTGCTCGGTACGCTGGTCGACATTTCCAAACTCGATGCCGGGGTGATCAAGGCCGACATTGCGCCGTTCGCCTTGAGCGAGTTGCTGGAAAACCTCGCCGCCGAGTACACCCAGGTCGCGCGCAGCGAAGGGCTTGAGCTGCATTTCATCGGGTGTTCGGCGCTGGTGCGCAGCGACATTCAATTGCTTGCGCGGATCCTGCGCAACCTGTTGAGCAACGCGATTCGCTACACCTACAGCGGCCGCGTGGTGCTCGGTTGCCGGCGGCATCATCAGCGGCTGTCGATCGAGGTCTGGGACAGTGGCATGGGCATCGCCGAAAACCGTCTGGAAGAGATTTTCCAGGAATTCAAACGCGGTGATGTGCAACGTCCGGATCAGGATCGCGGGTTGGGGCTGGGGCTGGCAATCGTCGAGAAAATTGCCGGGATTCTCGGGCACCGCATTCACGTGCGTTCGTGGCCTGGCAAGGGCTCGGTGTTTTCCGTCGAGGTGCCGTTGTGCGCGACGGCACCCAAGGCACTGCCGAGCCTGTTGATGAGCGAGCCGATGCTCGAACGCCTGCGTGGTGCGCGAGTGTGGGTGCTGGATAACGATGCGGCGATTTGCGCCGGCATGCGCACTTTGCTCGAAGGGTGGGGTTGTCTGGTGGTGACGGCGCTGTCGGAGCAGGATTTGGCGCGGCAAGTGGACAATTATCACGCCGAGGCGGATTTGCTGATTGCCGATTACCACCTGGATGACGATCAGAACGGCGTGGATGCCGTGGCGCGGATCAACGCCCGGCGCGGCTCAGCCATTCCGGCGATGATGATCACCGCCAATTACAGCAATGAGCTCAAATTGCAGATTCGAGAGCTGGGGCACACCTTGATGCATAAGCCGGTGCGGCCGATGAAGCTGAAGACGGCGATGAGTCATTTGCTCGGTAGGCCTTGAGATATTTGTTGATGTTGAGGGCCTCATCGCCGGCAAGCCGGCTCCTACAGGGGATTGCGTTGTTGCTGTAGGAGCCAGCTTGCTGGCGATTTGTTCGGCCGGCCCTGAAGTTTGTGCGGGTGCTGATGGCCTCATCGCCGGCAAGCCGGCTCCTACAAGGGATTGCGTTGTTCCTGTAGGAGCCAGCTTGCTGGCGATTTGTTCGGCCGGCCCTGAAGTTTGTGCGGATGCTGAGGGCCTCATCGCCGGCAAGCCGGCTCCTACAGGGGATTGCGTTGTTCCTGTAGGAGCCGGCTTGCTGGCGATGGGCGCGACGCGGTCTCAACGCCGTAGATAAGAGCCGAAATCAATATCCCCGGCACTCAGGATCGCCTGCACCCGATTGTGCACGTTGAGTTTGCGCAAGATCGCCGAAACGTGGGCCTTGACCGTGGTTTCAGCGATTTCCAGGGTGTAGGCGATCTGTTTGTTCGACTCGCCTTTGGTCATGCGCTCCAGCACCAGCAACTGTTTGCGGGTCAGGGCCTGGAGCAGTTCCGGCGGGAAGCTCGGGGTGTCGTTCATCCGGCGGTGGGTGCCGCTTTTCTGCGTGCGGATGATGTCCGGCGGCAGGTAGACGTTGCCATTGAGAATCTGCTGGATCGCGTCGGTCATCTGCACCCGTGGCGAGGACTTGGTGATGAAACCCACCGCGCCATAGGTGATGGCTTGCAGCACGATCTGCTTGTCCTGTTCCGCCGAGACGATCACCACTGGAATGGTCGGTGCCTCGTTGCGCAGGTTGATCAGGCCATTGAGGCCGTGCATGCCGGGCATGTTCAGGTCGAGCAGGATCAGGTCCAGGTCGTCGTGGTCCTGAGTCAACGCCAGGGCGCTGTCGAGGTCGGCGGTTTCCATGACCTCGCTGCCCGGGAATCCATCGCTGATGACGTTATGAATGGCTTCGCGAAACAGCGGGTGATCGTCGGCAATCAGAATTTTGTACATAGCCTTTCACCTCATTATTTTGATTATGGTGTGGCAACAACACGCACGCGTAAAGGTCAGGGAAAAGGTTCGGGCAGGGCGGGTGTCACGGGCAGGTTCGCCGCTTGCCAGGCATCCAGGCCATCGCGATACCAATACAGAGTCTTATAGCCCATGGCGGCCGCGCGTTTGACTGCATTCCAGCTCAACCAGCAATCGGACCGGCAGTAAAAGACCAGCGGTTGCCGGGGATCGCCGGCGGTGAATTTTTGCAGATTGCGTGTGAAGTAATCCTGCCAGTCGGGTGTCAGGTCGCCGTCGCCGGTGTTGGCCAGCCAGTGGCTGCCGGGCAGGTTTTCGTGGGGCTGGTCTTCGATGAAACGCCCTTGCAGCCATTGGCGGCGATAGACATCGATCAACACCGGGCGAGGCGTCTGGGTGAGCAGGGTTTGCAGGGCGGCGGTGTCGATGATGGTGGCCCCCTCGGCCTGATTCGGCGTGGGGCTGCGGTACAGGCCGATGCGGTAGCCATCAGCGGAGAACAGCGGTGTTTCGGCGTGTGCGACGCCCAGCAACAGGCTCAGCGATAACACAGCGAGGGAAGGGCGCAGCAGAACACGTCGGGCACGCGGCATGGGTTCAGTCCTTATAGTTATGGACCCATTACATGCCAGTCGCGGTGCGTTGGGAATGCGACGATAGACAGGAAAACCAGTACTAAAGTAGTAATTTTGCCATGTTTGATGGAGATCCAATTGTGGGAGCGAGCCTGCTCGCGATGAAGCCATCACATCTGGCATTGATGTCGGCTGACACTCCGCCATCGCCGGCAAGCCGGTCTCGCTCCCACAGGGGGATTTGGGTGGTTAGTTGGCTTTGCGCAGGGCGGCATGCTGCGGGTTGAAGGTGAGGACTGCCAGTAGCGAGAACAGCAGCGTCAAGCCGATGCACACCGCCAATGCCAACGGGCTGAAGCGCTCGTACAAGGCAAACCGCACCAGTTCCACTGCATGCGTAAACGGGTTCACGGCGCACAACCAATACAACCACTCGCTCGACTCGCGCATCTTCCACAGCGGGTACAGCGCCGACGACAGGAAAAACAGCGGGAAGATCACGAAATTCATCACCCCGGCAAAGTTCTCCAGTTGGCGGATCGCGTTCGACAGCAACAACCCCAACGCACTGAGCATCAACGCCACCAGCAGCAACGCCGGCAAGGCGATCAACAGGCCCATGGCCGGCGGCTGCACGCCGTACACCCAGGCAATCGCCAGGAAGGCGTACACCTGCAACAGCGAAATCAGCGACGTGGCCAACAGTTTGCTGCACAGCAGAAACGTGCGGGGCAGGGGGCTGGTCAGCAGTACGCGCATGCTGCCCATCTCCCGGTCGTAGACCATCGACAGCGAACCTTGCATGCCGTTGAACAACAGGATCATGCAGGCCAGCCCCGGAATGATGTAGACCTCATACGGAATGTAGGTGTCGTAGGGCTCGATGATCGCGATGCCGAGTGCCGCGCGAAAACCGGCGGCGAACACCAGCAGCCACAGCAGTGGCCGCACCAGTGCACTGAGAAACCGCGTGCGCTGCAACACGAAACGCAGCCATTCACGCAGCACGATGCCGCTGAAACATTGCCAATACGCATTCATTGGACGGCTCCCGAGGTGGTCAAGCGAGCGAAGGCCGAACCGAGGTCGCCGCCGTGTTCCAGGCTCAACGCATCGGCCTGGCCACTGGCGACCAAACGACCCTGATGGAGAATCAGCAAGTCATCGCTCGGCTGCACCTCGTCCAGCAAGTGCGTGGTCCAGAGCACGCTGAGGCGGTGCTCTCGGCATAGGCTGCGGATGTGTTGATTGAGCGCCAGACGACTGGCCGGATCGAGGCCGACACTGGCCTCGTCGAGCAGCAACAGGCGTGGCTCATGCAGCAGCGCGCGAGCGATTTCCACCCGGCGACGATGACCGCCATTCAGCTCGCGTACCCGCTCGCGACGGCGTTCGGTCAACGACTGACGGGCCAGTTCGGCATCGACCCGAATTGCGGTTTCACGCCGCGACATTCCGTGCAGCGCGGCGTGATAGCGCAGGTTCTGCTCGACGCTGAGGTCCAGGTCCAGGGTACTTTGCTGAAACACCACACCCAATTGCTTGAGCGCCGGGCGTGGCGCATCCCGCAACGAACAAGCGCCGACACGGATATCACCGCGTTGCACATCGTACAGCCGGGTCAGCAAGGCAATCAGCGTCGATTTGCCGGCGCCGTTCGGTCCCAGCAGCGCCGCAAAACGACCGGGCGCCAGGCTGAAACTCACTTGGCGCAACGCCTCCCGCGCACCGTAGGCGAAACTCAGGTCGCTGACTTCCAGTGCGTTCATGGCGTCACCACCACGCCCCACGGATAGCGCCCGACCTTCACCGACTTGCTCACTTTGAGGCTGTCGACATCAATCACCGACACATCGCCGCTGACGCCATTGGTGGCCAGCAATTGCTTCTGATCCGGGGTAAACGCCATCTGCCACACGCGGCGGCCGACCAGCAGGTAATCGAGGATTTCGAAGGTTTTGGCATCGATCACCGCGACATGGTTGGCCGGGCCCAGCGCGACGAAACCGTACTTGCCGTCGGCGCTGAGTTTGATGCCCACCGGTTGCACCTTGTCCGGGTGCACGCCCTTGATCTGGAAGGTCAGGGTCTTGAGGACCTGCCGGGTGGCGGTGTCAAGAATGGTCACGGTGCCGCCGATTTCCGCCGAGGCCCACAACTGTTTGCCGTCGGGCGCGAACTCGACAAAACGCGGGCGCTGATCCACCAGCGTGCTGTCGGCCAGGGTCTGGGTGCCGGTGTCGATCCAGTGCAGCATGTTGGTGGTTTCGCTGGTGTTCACCGCCCATTTGCCGTCCGGGCTGACGGCCATGCCTTCGGGCTCGACGCCGACGTTGATCTGGCTCAGCACCTTGGAGGTTTCGGTGTCGATCACCGTCACCAGCGCATCGTCCTCGTTGGAAACGTAGAGCCAGCGATTGTTCGGGTGCAGGGCGAATTGCTCGGGGTCCTTGCCCGAAGGCAGTTCCTTGATGATCTTGCGCGTTGCCACGTCCATCACCTGCACCCGGTCCGAATCGCTGGCGCAGATGTACAGCAGCTTGTTGTCGTGGGACAGCAACAGACCGCGCGGGCGCTGGCCGACGGGCAGGGTGTCGGTGACTTGCAGGGTCTGCATGTCGATCAGGCTGAGGCTGTTGTCTTTTTCGTTGGAGACCCAGGCGGTGCTGGCCGCGGCGTGCCCGGCAGCGAGCAACAGGGCGCATGAAAGCAGGGTGCGGCGCATGGCGGATTCCTTATTGTTGTTGTGGAAGATCAGGGAAAGCGGCAGCTGACCTCGGGCTTGTCGTAACCGAGGCTGTCCATTTCGTTGAAGGGGTGCAGAAAGCCGTCCTGTGGCGAGGTGCTGACCAGCGCCCGCGGCTGCACGATGGGGATCGGCTGGCGCAACTGGCCGTTCCACGGGCGATAACTGAGCTTGCGACCCTTGAAGCCATCGAGCGGCAGTTGGTCGCTGATTTCCAGGTTGCGGATCGCCATCGGATCGGTCTGACGCAGTTTGCTCACCGCGCTGGCGATGCTGCGCACGGCCATCCACGCGGCAAAGTCGCGGTCGTTCATCCAGCGTCCGGCCATGGCTTCGAAGCGTTTCTGCAATTGGGCGGCGCCGTAGGTTTCCACGGTCTTGTGCCAGCCCACCGGGGTCAGGCCTTGAGTGCCGGCCACCGGGCGCGGATACCAGGTCTGGTAGGGCACGTATTCGCCGAAGTCACCGCGTTCATCGGCCACCAGTACCACGTCGTACTCGGCGGTCTGGGTGAACAGCGGCATGTCGGCCTGGGCGCTGCGGCGTTGATCGTTATCGAAACTCCAGGCTTTTTCCGCCACCAGTTGCACGCCGAAGCGTTTTGCCGCGCGGCGCAGGGCGGCGGCATAGGCTTGATCGTCGACGGTCGGGCCGACAATCAGCAGCGCCCGTTGCCATTTGCGCACCACCAGAAACTGCGCCAAGGCATCAGCGAGCATCGCCCGGCTCGGCAGCGTGTGCAGCACGTTCGGCAGGCAATCGGTGGTGCGCAGGCTGTCATCCGGGCTGCCGGCGTTGATCAGCAAACTGTCGGGCAGGGCGGCGCTGAGTTGCCGCAGGCTGGCCACCGGTGCGTTCACCACAAACAGGCGCAGGCCTTGCGCGTGTTGCGCCTTGGCCGCATCGAGCAAGGCCTGCGGGTTGTCGACGTTGGCGTTGGCCAGGCTGTAACTGTGATTGAGAAAGCGCCCGGTGCTGTTGCTGTCGGTGATCGCCAGTTCGGCGCCAAGCAGGCCGGCATCGACGGGCTCGGGAATGATGTTCGACAGCAAGGGCCCCGGGTCGGGGCGATAACCCAGGTAACCGATCTGCACTTGCAGCGGTGCATCGGCCGCCTGACTTTGCGTCGCCAGCCCGGCGGCGCAGGCAATCGCCAACAGGTAGATCAGGGCGTAAGGGGCAAGCTGGCGCATAAGGCACTCCATCACGGGTAGCGCCAGCATAGGAAGCCTGAGGACGGGATGAAATATGCAGAAAGTACCAGTGAGGCAGTACCAAGGTAGTAACTCGTCGAGGGCGGCGCGGTTTTAGCATGGGCAACAACGGCCATCACTCTGAAGGAGATCGACCATGCGTATTCTCAAGGCGCTGCTCCTGCCGTTGTTGCTGATCCTGAGTCTGATTGGCGTCGACAAGCTCCACGGCCCGCGCCCTGCGTCGCTGCTGGTGATGCCTGCGACACCGGGGCGCTAGGCGTGTCGGCCCTGTGGCGGATCAACCTCTGGGTCTGCGGATTTTTCGCGCTGGTCACGTTGGCGTGCATGGGCTTGCTGGTGCACCAGGCGCTGGCGGATGTGGAGCGAGAGCTGCAATCCGCCGAGGCGGTGGTCGAGTACTTGAGCGAAACCGCCGCGCGCGATCCCGCCAGTCTGCAACCACGGTTGACGCAAAGTCTGCGTCACGTGCGGGTGCGCTGGCTCGAACCGGGCGAAGCGGCACAACCGCCAATGCAGGACGGGCTCGACGCCTGGCTCGGGCGATTGCTGTTTGCCGAGTCCCGGCACAGCGTGCGGGAGCTGGATCTGCAGGATGGCCGGCGTGTGCTGATTGCGGTCGATCCACGGGATGAAATCGATGAAGTCTGGGATTCCCTCCAGCAATTACTGAGCCTGTGTGGCCTGGCGTTGTTGTTGAGTCTGTTGACCATTCGCTGGGCCGTGAGCCGGGGCATGGGCCTGCTCGATGAGTTGCTGCGCGCATTGCGGCAGGTTTCCGGCGGCCAGCTCAAGGTGCGACTGCGCGCGCAAGGGCTGCCGGAAGCGCGGCAACTGGCGGTGCACTTCAATCGCATGACCGAGGCACTGGAACAGGCGCGCGCCGACAACACGCAACTGACCCAGACCTTGCTGGCGGTGCAGGAACAGGAACGCACTCATCTGGCGCAGACCCTGCACGACGACCTCGGTCAATACCTGGCGGGGATTCGCGCGCAGGCCTGTCTGTTGCGCCTGGTCGCCGATCAGCCGGACACCGTGGAGCGCACGGTGCGTGAGCTGGAACACAACTGCGAGCACCTGCAACAAGGATTCAGAGCGCTGGTGCACGACCTCTATCCGGTGGTGTTGCAACACCTGCCGTTGGCCGAGGCTTTCGCGTTGTTGGTGGAGCAGTGGCAAGGCCGACAGGGTGTCGATTGTCAGTTGCGCGTCAGCGCTTCGTTGCCGCCATTGTCTGCGCCGGACAAGACCCATCTCTACCGCCTGTTGCAGGAAGCCTTGACCAACGTCGCTCGCCACGCCGATGCAAGCCAGGTGCGGGTTCGCCTGCAACACTGCGGCGGCCACTTGCGCTTATTGATTCGTGACAACGGATGCGGCGCCCGCCAGCCACAGCGGCCGGGTGTCGGTTTGTATTCGATGTTCGAGCGCGCCCGCAGTCTGGGCGGTGAGTTACGCATCATCAGCCACCCCGGCGCCGGTTGGGCGCTGGCCTTGAGCATGCCTTTGGAGGCGTCATGAATATTCTGCTGGTGGATGACCATGCGGTAGTCCGTCAGGGCTACGCGAGTTTGTTGCGCGCGTTGCTGCCGGCGATGGAAGTGCGTGAAGCCGCGACGGGTGAAGAAGCGCTGATCAGGGTTCAGGAGGCAGTGCCGAATCTGGTGATCATGGATTTCGGCCTGCCGGGGATCAGCGGGCTGGAAACCACGCGCCGGTTGCGACAGCGTCTGCCGCAGCTGCGCGTGCTGTTTTTCAGCATGCACGATGAGCTGCCGCTGGTGCGCCAGGCACTGGAGGCGGGCGCTTCGGGTTACCTGACCAAAAGCTCGGCGCCCGAAGTGCTGATCGAGGCGGTGCGGCGGATTCTCGCGGGCCACGCCTACATCGAACAGCCCCTGGCCACTCAACTGGCGTGTCACCCGCAACAGGACGCCAGCGACCCGCGTTTGCAGAGCATGACCCAGCGCGAGCTGGAGATTTTCGTGATGCTCGCCAAAGGCACCCCGGCCCGTGTGATTGCCGAACAGCTGAGCATCAGCAGCAAGACCGTCTCCAATCACCTGACGTTGCTCAAGAGCAAATTGCAGGTGAGCTCCCATGCCGAGCTGGTGCATCTGGGGATTGATATGGGGGTGGTGCGCAAGGCGGGGTAGCTGAACTCACACATTCCCCTTGTAGGAGCCGGCTTGCTGGCGATAGCGGTGGATCAGTCGACATCAATGGTGCCTGACCCACCGCTAT